>JBBSPH010000081.1:0-8826 GCA_038258985.1 Flavobacteriales bacterium | reverse complement strand
AACCATTTGATCATCAATACTACCCTGTTGTTCAACTGGTAGCTGACTTAGCAGAATATTCAGATCAATGCAACGCAGCAGTCGGTGCGTATTGAAATCACGTTTGTTCCTGAACGTGACGGGTTGTTGAATGACCAGTTTGTCCCTGTATTTGAGGTAGTCGGTGAAGGGCAGTTTACGTAGGGAGGCGATGGAGATGCCTATGAATTCGCTTTCGCGAAAGCGAGTTTTGCTCAAATCTAAAACTTTTTTCAACGGATAGATGACAAAAGAATTCTCTAGATCTGGTGCCTCGTCGGGCAGTGGAAGCTTGTGATGTAGGTAATGCGAAAGGTGCTCGTTCAACTCTTGAAAACCTGCGTTATTCTTTGCTATTCCCACATAAAGTTGTTGATGGTTATTTCTAAAGTCGATGCCTATGACTGGTTTTTGCGGTTGGTCTTCCATGAGTCGTACAAAATTGAGGCAGGCGCTCGTATTGTTGATATCTGTCAAGACAATTGTTTCTAAACCGTTTGCCACAGCAAGCTCAATGAGCTCTTCTTCTTTAAAGGAGCCGTATTTTAAGGAGTAGTATGTGTGGTTATTGAGGTACATATTTTAAAAGCAAAAGCAAAAGCAAAAGCAAAATGAAAAGAGAATCAAGAGACTAGAGATAAGAAACTTGATGAGCTTTAAATCCCAAATCCAAAATTCTCTATTGTTGATTTTTTCTTAAAATATTTATTATTGATTATCTATTTATATAATTGAAAACAATTTTTTTACTGAATACTGAATACTGAATACTGAATACTGAATACTGAATACTGAATACTGAATACTGAATACTGAATACTGAACACTGAACACTGAGATTTAACCTTTGATGTAGCTCTCGACTACGCTCGAGCAAGCATTTTTACTAACTACTAACTACTAACTACTAACTACTAACTACTGCTTCCTATGCGCCAGCACCACAGGTGGTAATCCGTTAAATGGGTTCATTATTCTGCCGATAGTCCTGGCATCCATTCCTGCCGCCTTTACTACCATCCTATCACCGTATTTTTCCCTGATCTTATCCATGGCGCTATATAAATTGAGTGCATTCTCATCATCATCAAATAAATTGATCTGGTGGTTGCCACTGACTAAGTGTGAAAAACGAATACCGATCAATCGCACCAATACCCGCCTATTGTGCAATCGATCAAAAATCCCGAGAATCTTGGGAATCAATATGTGGTCTGCACTACAAAAAGGAATGCGCATCTGTTTAGAATAGGTGTTGAAGTCAGAATATTTAATTTTTACGTTGATGCAAGCAGTAAGTTTATCACCACGACGCAATTGATAGGCTAGATTCTCTGTCATCGCAATAAGAATGGATTTAAGTCTGGCAACATCAATGGTATCCTTGTCAAAAGTGCGCTCGGTACTAATTGATTTACGTTCGTTGAAGGCGATCACTGGCCGATTGTCCACACCATGTGCACGTCGCCAGATCATGCTGCCATTCTTTCCCAGGAATCGTATCATCATCTCTTCCTGCATTTCTTGAATGGTGTGAATCTTACGTACTCCTAAATGCCGCAAGGTTTGATACGTTTTATCACCTACTTGTGGTATTTTTTTTATGGAAAGTGGTGCCATAAATTCCTTTTCAAAACCACTACGTACCATGAGCTGGCTATCGGGTTTTGCTTCACCTGTAGCTATTTTTGATACAACCTTATTGATGGACAGACCAAAGGAAATAGGTAGTCCTGTTTCATTAATAACTTTATTGCGCATTTCAGAGGCTAGCTTGTAGCATCCATAAAAACGATCCATACCTGTCAGGTCTGCGTAGAACTCATCGATACTGGACTTTTCAAATAGAGGTGTTTCTTGTTTGATGATTTCAGTCACCTCATCTGAATGTTTGGAATAAGTACCTGCATTGCCTCTTATTACAATGGCTTCTGGACACAATTGCCGTGCTAATTTCATGGACATACCACTGTGAACGCCATAACCTCGTGTTTCATAACTACACGCGGCCACCACACCGCGGTCACTAGTGCCACCTACTAACAGAGGTTTGTTCTCAAGGCGGGAATCCAGTTTACGTTCTACTGAAACATAGAACGTGTCCAGGTCAATATGTAGGATTTGTTTTTCCATTACAGGTTATGCCTTTGAATAATTACAGAAATAGATTTTTTATAAGTATCGATGTTTTGTCCTCTAATGACCATAACTATTTAATCAGATGTGTTGTCAAGAATTTGGTGGTCAAAAAACCTCACTAGGTTTCCCTGTGAGGTTATGTGGTTTTAAGTAGTGTTTGATTGTTAAGCTTAACTAATCTTCCATGTTTTTGAGAACCAGGTCATTTACGGTAGGTTCTAAATCGCTGATAAGTACATCGTACTCTACAGTGTTGGAAAATCTTATATCATTGTACAGTAGCACTTCATTGAGCGTATCGTAAACTTTTTGTACGAGATCTTCTGTATCCTTTACCTTATCACGCAACGTCTTCATTCTTTTTTTGATTGAAGGATTACGCAACCTTATCGTGGTACGATCGACCATTATTTTTTGCACTCTTTGTGCTAAATCTGCCTTTATTTTTTCAATATGCATGGTATGAAAATTTTAAAACAATACGAATTGGTCACCTTCTACAAGGCGATCTTCTCTTATAGTCAATGAATCGCTTTCTACAAACTTTAGACGTTCATAAAGGCAACGGTCATAATCCTTGTAGATTTTTTCACCTATAGGTTTCAGTAATTCCAAACTATTTGATTCTGGATTCTTTATTTTTTGAGAGATGGGATAAGCATTGAAACCCTTAGAGTCGAATGGTTTCATGATTTTGGTAAGTTCTTTAATGGAAAGATCGTCATCCAGCCATTGTTCCTCCTGTCTTCTGGAAAGAACGACGGGTGCGCGGTGGTGGCCTATGCGCTGCATTAGTCTATTTGCCGCTGTGGTAACAACTGCAACAGTATGGTGTATTTCTCCTGTTAATGGATGTTGCCACTGGTCATAGATTCCCGCTAGGGCAAATGGACCACGATCCTTATTCGGATAAATCAGGTAAGGTTTATTTAGTTTCTCCTGTTTAGGTCCTTCTATGATGGCATCTACCAATACTAGGCACCGCTGGGATTTAATGGCTTGTCGAAACATGGGTTTTTGAAAAATCCCGGCCACTCCGTTATAATTGCTATCATTTTCTGCATTGTGGCTTCCCTCTGCACGTGCATTGATCATGTAGGTTTGCTTATGCGCCCAGTGTGGTGTAAACCCTAGGGTAAACATTTGTATATGATTGGGTTGCTGGCTTGTAATGACCGGGATCTTGTTACCTGCACTGATGTTTACGTTTTCTTCTAGATGAACACCTTTCGCGAAAGCTGCATTGAAACGAATCTCTAATAATGCTTCTGGTGTTATAACGGATGCTCTACCACACATATCTCTGTATTTAGGAATTATTCCAAGACTTCTTCTTAGATATGATCCAAAAGTATGGAATAATTCCCAATTAATGGAAATAGTCCACTGTTAAAATTGGAAATATTCCTAAATGATATATATTTGTTCTCTATGGCACAAGATATACCAACAGAAGCAACGAGGTTTAAACAGGTACGGGAGGATCTGGGGAAGACACAAAGTGAATTTGCAGAATTACTAGATGCTGGTAGCACTACCGCAGATATTGAGCGCGGAAAAAAGAAAATTACCGGTAAAATTGTTACTGAACTGTTGCGACAGTTTAACATTAATCCGTTGTGGCTGTATGGTAACAGTTATAATAAATACCTAGAAACGAGCCGAAGTACAGCGCCCAAGATCATCTCGATGGATGTAAGTGAACGGGAAAATATGATCATGGTGCCTATTAAGGCGAGTGCGGGTTATGCGAGCAACGTGCTGGATACAGAATGGTATAATGAATTGCCTGCCTTCAATATTCCATTACCACAATATAAAGAGGGGAGTTATCGTGCTTTTCAAGTAAACGGTGACAGTATGCTGCCTGTATTACAGCCCAATGAATGGGTAATGGCACGAGCGGTTGAGAATATACGACAGGCAAACGACAACAAAATCCATGTTGTGGTAACTCCAGATACGGTTGTGGTCAAGAAATTAAAGAAACTCGAATCTCCTGAAGGCGTCTTATTGGTTTCCTTAAATAGGGATTACCCAGTAATCGAGCAATCTGTTGTTGAGATAAGCGAGTTGTGGGAAGTCAATTCAAAACTCAGTTTTGACCTAGATGTCTATGAGGGACAGGAGGCGATGATATCGCTGAAACAAGGTTTGGATAGTTTGAGAAGTGAAATAGCAAGCATAAAAAAAGGAACCGTTTAAGGTTCCTTTTCTGTACTATTTGAATGAATCTTGACTAATCAACATCACCTTCTGTAGGGTTGGTATCAAAACTTTCATCGTCGTCGCTGTCTTCAGCGTCTGGTGCAAGTTCTTCAACTTCTACGGTTTTTTCCTCACGACAACTTGTTAATACAGGAATTGTCATTGAGATAACAGCAAGTGCTAGAAAGATCTTTTTCATTGTTTTTAAATTTAGGAAGCGTCGTCTTCTCCGCCCATTCCAGTGTTTTCTTGAACTTCGTCAACACCTTCTTCCATTGTGTCTTCTACGTCATCAGCAACATCTTCCATGTCGTCAGCAACATCTTCCATTTTTTCTTCAGTAGTTTCTCCTTCTTCTCTACAAGATGTAGTGAACATAGATACTGCAAAAAGAGCAACAAATACTAGAGTTAATTTTTTCATTTTAAAAGTTTTTAGGTTAAGGGGTTAAATATAAAAATGATCTATTAAATACCATAGTTTTAAACAAAAAAAGCATCGAATTAATGCGTTAGTCCAGAACTATTGAATTTTTATTAATTATCGTCGCCTATACGGTCGATCTGGTCATCAATTTTTTCGTTGACTTCACCATCAACTTTTTCACCAGCTCTTTCAAGTATACCGCCAGCTTCTTCTGTAGTTGTTTCAGTTTGAACCTCAACTTCTCTCACGATAGTTTCAGTTTCTTTTTCTGTTTCACGACAAGAGATAAGTGCTACTGCACTCAAAAAAAGGATCGCTGCGCTGTAAATTGTTTTTTTCATAGTCAAATGAGTAATTGATTCAGACCGCAAAAGTATTTTTTTACTCGAACCCAAATACTAATGTTCTCATAACTTATTAACAATGTAAGCGACTGACTTATATTTTTATAGCTAAAAAGTAGATGAATTTCAATAAGATGTTTTCCTTTCTAAGGGATCTGCAAAAGAACAATAACAAAGAATGGATGGATAAAAATCGTGATGAGTATGAAGCGGTGAGGGACTGGTACAAAGGCTGGCTTAATGAGTTGGATGCGGAATTAGGGAAAGTTAATTCCAATTACCACGCGACTGAGGGCAAGCGGGCCATCAACCGCATCAATAACAATCTACTTTACCATCCCAATAAACCCATCTATAAAGATCATTTCGGTGCAGGACTTGACTTATCAGAGAATGGCAAGCAAGGAGATTTTTACATTCATTTAGGAACCAATGGTTGTTTTATCGCAGGTGGTTTCTGGAACCCGCAAAAAGAGATCCTCGATTCCATTAGAGATGCCATCGATTATAACGGTAAAGAGTTCAATAAAATTCTGGATGGGAAAACGTTTAAGGAAACATTTGGTGAGATGATCACAGACGAGAACAAACTAAAAACCTCGCCAAAAGGTTACTCACAAGATCACGAGCATATCGAATTATTGCGCCGCAAAAGCTTTGCCGTCAAACACGATGTTACCCAAAAGGAGGTCATGCAAGACGACTTCCAGCAGAAATGTGTAGAGATATATCAAGAAATGCTACCATTCAGAAATTACTTGAACAAGGCTGTGACTGTTTGAATGACGATTTTTTGATAGCTTAATCTTTAGGCTCGTAAACCTTCAAGATTGCACCCATTCCATAATTGTCGTGTCCAGATCGCACTAGCTTGCTATTAGGGTTGTAGGAAAGATCAAATAGTTGCCAGGTTTTATTGTTGAAAAATATGCGTCGCACCCAGGTCTGCTGGCCGTCGATTTTATCTGTAAACGGTAATAATGGGCGGTAGGTTGTTGACACCTTTTCCATACCGCCTCTCGTTCTTATTTCTCGGTATTTCTTTGCATCAATCAACTTGCCATCTGGATAGGTTGTGCCTAATACTTGGATAGATACAAAAAGCCCGTTTTGTGGGATCTGTACATTTAAATCGGCTACATTTAGTTCGTAAATATCTTCTGTTTCTTGAGTAATGAGAAAAGTTTGCGAGGGATAGCTCGATCTGTCCACAGGCGAGCCACCTGCATTAATATCATAAAATTGAACTCTGAATAGCGTGGAGAACTTGCGCAGTTTCCCTTTACTACTGGACTGGCTTTCTTCCAGCATGACAGGAATTTGAATGGTTTTCAATATGCTGGGGTTGCCATTGTAACGATCAAATTTGACGGCAATCTCTGACTCAACAGTAGGCAACCAGCAATCAAAATAATTGTCGTGCACGACTGCATCTATTTCTTCTTCTTTAAATTTTCCCTCCAGCCTGGCCAGTACGACTACCGCATTTAATTGAGCGGTGGACGGATTCAAGAAAACTATTTTGGCAATTCCATCCGCTGCGATCGTGAGATCCTCGTAACCTATGGATGAGATGGTCAGGGAATCAACGTCGGGATATCGCTTTCGCGAAAGCGTAAAAACTCCATCACCGTCTGCAAATGTACCTTTCCCATCGCCGAAGCTTATGGTGGCAAAGGAAACCGGCTCCTTAGTTTCCCTGTTTAGAAACGTAATCTTTTGTGCGGTCCCAATCCAGCCTACAAGAAAAAGGCTAAGAAATAATAAGTTCTTCATCGATGGTTTTGAGGTGGGCGAGGACTGTATCTGTCGCGCCCGTATTGCTGTTAACCCAGTGTCCACAAATCATACCCGTTTTATCCCGCAGGAAACTATCCGTAAACAATCGGTTGATAATCTCGCTAAATTCCGTTGCATTTTTTACTGAAAACAGTCCACCCAGATCTTCCAGTTTTCCTGCCTCTGGATACTTCTCATAATTTTTTCCAATCACGACGGGAACGCCATAGGTCGCTGCCTCCAGTATATTGTGTAGTCCAGAGTTGCCCATCGCGCCACCTACATAGGCAACGTCTGCATAGCTATAGGCCTTAGTCAACAGACCGATGGTATCTATAATAAGGACACTTGCATCAACATTTAATAATCGCTTATGTTTTATACTGTCTTTCCAACTGATGGTATCAAAGGGCAGTGATTGCTCCAGGGCATCAATCCTATCTGCCGCGACTTCATGCGGAGCGATGATGACCTTGTATCTTTTGGTTTTGTCATTTTCCACCAGCCATTTTTTCATCACGTCAATGTCTGCCGGCCAGCTGCTGCCCACGACTAGGCAAGGCTTGCCGCCTATAAATTCCTTGAGTTGCGGCACCGTACTATCCCGCTCAATTAACTGGCTAGCGCGGTCAAACCTAGTGTCGCCGCTCACGCTGGCATTTTCAAAACCCAGTTCTTTAAGTTCTCGCAATGAACTTTCGTTCTGCAGGAAAAAGTGGTCAAACGCCTGCAGCGAGTTCTTCATCCAGCTGCCATACCATTTGTGAAAACTCATCTTCTTGCGGAAAATCCCGCTGACAAGAATCGTTTTCACGCCTCTAGACTTGAGCGCATTCAGGTAATTGGGCCAGAACTCATATTTCACCATGATCGCTAGCGACGGGTCAACCAGATCCATAAATTTGGAAACGTTGGACACCGCATCAATAGGCAGGTAACAGACCACGTCTGCCAGTTTTGTGTCTTTTTTATTTTCGTAACCAGACGGTGAGAAAAAGGTAAGGACGACTTGGTATTTCTTGCGGTTTAATTTTTCCAGCACGGGAACGATCTGCTCGTACTCGCCCAATGATGCGACGTGCACCCATATTTTTGGTATGGTGCTCTTTACTTTGGTGTCCAGGATATGCCAAGAGTTTTCCCGACCTTGTGATCCCAGCTGCATTTTCCTGTTAAAGAAACCGGCTAGTGGCAGGCACGCTTTCGCGAAAGCGGAACCCGTATCATAAATACTTTTTAATATAGACATGGTCTCAAAAATAGGATAAAATACCCGTTGGGCGATGCGCGACTTATATCGTACTTTTACACTAATGTCGGTGTTTACGGCAGTAAATAAGAAAGAAAGATGCGTCAGATTCAAATGGTGGACCTCAAGGGTCAATACGAGAAAATCAAAACCGAAGTGGATAAAAATGTGATGGATGTGATCGAAACGACCGCTTTTATCAACGGCCCAGAAGTCCACGCATTCCAGAAAGAACTGGAGGAATACCTGAACGTGAAACACGTTATTCCCTGTGCTAATGGTACTGATGCCCTGCAGATTGCGATGATGGGATTGAACCTGAAACCTGGTGACGAGGTCATTACGGCAGACTTTACATTTGCCGCAACTGTAGAGGTAATTGCACTATTACAATTGACACCGGTATTGGTAGATGTGAATCCGTTTGATTTCAATATTGATATTGCTGCCGTTAAAAAAGCGATCACGCCTAAAACGAAGGCTATTGTTCCCGTACATCTTTTTGGCCTAGCCGCAAATATGGATGAGATTATGGCTCTTGCTAAGGAGCATAATTTGTACGTTATTGAGGATAATGCACAAGGTATAGGTGCAAATTATATGCATAGTGATGGCTCAAAATCAAAAACAGGAACCATAGGCCATGTGGGAACGACTTCTTTT
>JBBSPH010000080.1:0-8855 GCA_038258985.1 Flavobacteriales bacterium | reverse complement strand
AGCAAACACTACCACCTTATGAGTGGTCAAAATTTCGTTTGAACAAGTTGGCAGAGAGCAATCTAGCCGAAGATCGTGCTTGGAAAGCCTATTATACGGAGCTTTCCTATATCGTGCGTCGCTATATTGACAACAAGGTCTACGGTCATGCGATGGAAAGTACCACGGCCGAATTGATTCAAAATATCGAAAAAGATACCGCTGCCAAAAGCGTTTCCATCACCGATAAAACCAAGCAGCGACTTGCCGCCGTCCTACAAAAAGCCGATTTGATCAAGTTTGCTGGGATGTCTGGCGATGGAATTAGTGCGAAGGAAGATCGCGAGGCGATCAACGATATTATCTACAATATTCACCAGGTACTGCCGCCACCCAGCGAGGAGGAATTGTTGCTGGATGTAAAGTACCGCAAGGATCAATCGCGTAAGGCTAAGGTTCGTAAGGTGTTATTTTATGCTTTGGGCGTGATTTTAGGTCTTGCGATTGCCGTTGCTGCATGGATCGTCGCGGTAGGATTTGATAATTTTAAGGATCAGATTTTTGGCAATGAGCTACGGGAATATTATGAAGCTGAGCAGCTTACCAGCAGTTACGGGATTCCAGAAATAACGATTGCGACGCCAGAAATTTTAGAGCGGGATACAGATTTTGCCAGTAGTTTACTACCGTTAGGATCTGAGGCTGCACTGAATGCTTTTGCGATGGGAGATTTGGAAGGAGACTTTTATGTAATGGTTGCCACGCTACAACTGGACGAGGAATCTGCCAAGAAAGCTAATGAAATAGGTACTTCCATCATGGTATCGCCGCTGTTGACTGAATTGGAGAAAGTAGGAGCGACAAACGTCACGACGTTTGATGAAGAAGTGGAAAGAAACGGAATTAAGGGAACTAGAGTCAACGGTAGCTACGATCGCGATGGCAAGGAATACAACTACGAATCGCTTATATACGTCAATGTTAACGCCATACAGGCGGTAATCATAAGCACGGCAGATATCAAGGCAGAAGTTCCAGAACAGGAATATGGCCGTTTGTTGCGCGAGCGTGTTATAAGCTCGATCCAACTCAACAAGCCGCAAACGCCTCAAAAAGAAGAAGACCAATGATGCAGTGGTGGAATAAAATGGAATTCATCGATCCAGAATTTTTCTGGCTGTTGCTATTGTTGCCTTTGATTGTAGGCTATTACATCTGGCAAGGGAAAAAGCAAAATGCTGATGTTCGCATTTCCAGCTTAAAAGGATTCGAGGGAAGCGATTCGTTTTTGGCTAGGTTGCAACCTTTGTTGGTGGTTTTGCGTTTGTTAGCGTTGGCTCTCATCATTGTCGCGCTAGCACGACCACAATCTACAGATGTCAATACAAAAACCAGCACTACCGAAGGTATCGATATTGTCCTCGCTGTTGACGTGAGCGCCAGTATGCTCGCCCGGGATTTTAAACCCGACCGATTGCAAGCCACCAAGCGCGTAGCGCTGGACTTTATAAAGGGTAGACCAAGTGATAGAATAGGAGTCGTGGTATATGCCGCAGAAAGCTATACCAAAACACCTATTACCACAGATCAAAGCATCACGCTGCGCGCCGTGGAAGGCATCGAGTATAGCGATGTGCTAGAAAACGGAACGGCTCTGGGAATGGGACTCGCCACCAGCGTCAACCGACTCAAGGAAAGCACCAGCGATAGCAAAGTGATTATCTTAATGACTGATGGTGTCAACAACAGCGGATTCATAGATCCTAAAATCGCGAGCGAGTTGGCGGTGGAATTTGGAATTAAAGTGTATACGATTGGAATTGGAACCAATGGTAACGCAATGTCGCCAGTTGCTCAAGATCCATCGACGGGAGGATTCCGCTTTGGGATGGCGCCCGTAGAAATTGATGAAGCCCTCATGAAGCAAATAGCTGCAGATACCGGAGGTAAGTATTACCGAGCGACCAACGATAGTAAGCTAGAAGAAATCTACGACGAGATTGACCAGCTAGAAAAAACTGAGATTGAGGAATTTAAATTTTACAATGTTCAGGAAGGGTTTAGGGTTTTGGTATTGATCGCCTTGGGATTGTTGGGACTGGAATTATTGTTAAGATATACGTTGTTTAGGACGGCGGCATAGGGAAGATTATGATGGTCGCTTGTTGGATGTCAGTTCGAGCGCAGTCGAGAACAGTCGAGAACAGTTGGGTAAGGAGAGACAGGAAACAAGAGACAAGAATCAAGAGAAAAGAGAATGCTTGTTCGAGCGGAGTCGAGAACTCTTTAAGAGTTAAAATGACTATCAAAAAAGTACAATGTCAATTCCAGCATTTCGACAAGCTCAATGTAAACCCAGTCGAGAACAGTTCAGTTTGTAATAAGGTTTAAAAGAGATTAATTGGAGAACGAAGAAAGTTTTGACGCTATTGAGTTTGCCAGAACGCAAAAGGACAAATTGAGTGCAGAATTGTCTAAAATGACCAAAGCTGAAATTGTGGAATATTTCAAGAAAATACCTTTGGAAAGTCAGATCAAACCAAGTACCTAACTGGAATTAATGAAAAAATTCATCACATTCTTGCTTTGCACGGTGGCATTTTCATTAAGCGCCCAATCATTGGATTCTTTACAGACAACTATTAAACCCATTCAAAACTTTAATTCACAGTTTGATGGTTACCAATACGCCTCACAATTCAAAAATGTGATCAATCCAAAAGGGAAAGTGGCATTATCATCATACAATAAAACGACTGGACTGAATGATGTTTATTTTCCACAGAATGACAGTTTGGTTTATGTAAAATCAAATTTAGTTTTGGAGAATGAATATCGAGGTTCAAAGATCGATTCGTTTAATCCATATGGAGCGCCAGATGTGAAGTATGGATTGGTGTTGGGAGTTGTCTATTCGTTTATCAAAAATAAATAAGCATGAATCTCGAAGCAATAACTTAATCAAAGAAAATATTTATGGCATTTAATTGGACATGTCCTTACTGTGATACCAAAACAACTATCAATGATGAAGCTTGTAAGACAAGTACGGAAGTATTGATGATTAAAAATTCTGAAGGTTATAGAAAACTTGTTACCGATTGGATCGTTTGTCCTAACGAAGAATGTAAAAGAATTAACCTTTCCGTTTTATTGAAGGAAGCTAGTTACGATAAGCATGTTGGTCGATGGATTTCAGGAAATGATATTAAAGAATGGAATTTACTTCCAAACTCCTTTGCCAAAACATTTCCCGTTTATATTCCCAGGCCGCTAATTGTTGACTATCAAGAGGCTTGTTCTATTGTTGACCTGAGTCCTAAAGCCTCTGCAACGCTTTCAAGGAGATGTTTACAAGGAATCATAAGAGATTTTTGGGGTATTAAAAAAGGCAGATTGGTTGATGAAATTAACGCTTTAGAGGAAAAAATAGACCCGATAACTTGGAAATCAATTGATGCTGTCCGTAAAGTGGGGAATATTGGTGCGCATATGGAGAAAGATATCAATCTTATAATTGATGTTGATAATAAAGAAGCTATTTTATTGATTCAATTGATAGAACTATTATTTGAGGAATGGTATATACACAGGTTTGAACGCGAAAAGAAATTGAATGCTATTTCTGCAATGGCGGATGCAAAGGATGAGCAGAAAAACAAACTATAATGATCCTAGAACAAACCACATATTTCTACCTACTACTCGCGATTCCTGTGATAATTGTTCTATTCCTAGGACTATCATTTTGGAAAGTGCGAGCGCAGCGCAAGTTTGCAGAGAAAGCCATGCTGGATCATTTGATTCCAGACAGGTCTTGGTTCAAGCCTATATTGAAATTGGTTACCATTTGTGTGGCAATTGTATTTATCGTGATCGCATTAGTCAATCCTAAGGCAGGAACTAAGCTAGAAACCGTCGATCGGGAAGGTGTTGATATCGTTTTTGCAGTGGATATTTCAAAATCCATGCTTGCCGAGGATATTGCACCCAATAGGCTCCAAAAATCCCAGCAGCTGGTCACGCAAATCATCAATAGCCTAGCGAGTGACCGCATAGGATTGATCGCCTACGCGGGCAGCGCAGTGCCACAACTGCCCATCACGACCGATTATGGAAGTGCAAAAATGTTCCTACAAGCCCTCAACACAGACCTTGTTTCCAGTCAGGGAACCGCCATAAGCGAGGCGATTCAGCTGGCCGAAAGTTACTACGGCGACAACAGTGAGGCCGCCAAGGTACTGGTTATCATTAGCGATGGCGAGGATCATGAGGGTGAAGCGATAAGCATGGCAGAGGATGCCGCAGAGAATGGTGTGCGCATCATTACGATAGGCGTGGGCACAGAGAAAGGCGGCACGATTCCAGAAAAGCGCAACGGCATCACGCAGTCGTTCAAAAAGGACAACGATGGCAATACCGTCATCACAAAACTCAATACGGAAACTTTGTCAGAAATCGCAGATGCCGGCAACGGCATCTACATCGATGGTACGATTACTGCAAGTGCTATCGAGGCGTTGCAGGACGAACTTTCGGGTATTGACAAGGTCGCATTTGAGTCCCAACAGTACGCAGATTTTGCAGCGCAATTCCAATGGTTCCTAGGCATTGGGCTATTTTTCCTAGTTTTGGAACTGTTTTATAGCAATAGAAAGACCGGCTGGGTCAAAAAATTAAACTTGTTCAATGAATAATTGGAAATCAACTAATGGTTTTTTGTTGGGATTTTTGATGGTTTCCGCTTTCGCGAAAGCGCAATCACCACAACCCGATAACAAAGCCTACGAATCATCCATGGCACAAGGCCTGGACTATGCCAGTAACGGCAATTTTACCAAGGCAGAAAAATCGTACCGTACTGCCAAGGCCGTACAGCCAGAAAGCACAGAAGCTGCCTACAATATGGGCAATCTCTACTACGGCAATGATAAGAAATACAATGCTGTAGAAAGTTACCGTGCGGCTACCACCACCGCAAAAACCAAAGAAGAAAAGCACAAGGCATTCCACAACATGGGCAATACGTTCATGAAAAACAAGCAGTTTCCAGAAGCCGTCGAGGCCTATAAAAATGCCTTGCGCAACGATCCAACAGACGATGAAACCAGATACAACCTCGCGCTAGCTAAAAAGGAGCAGGAAAAGCAAGGCGGCGGCGGTGGCGATGACAAGGATAAGCAGGACAAAGGCGACAACAAGGACGAGAACAAGAATAAGGATGGTGACCAGGACGATAAGTCCGGCGGTGATAACAAGGGCGACAAGGAAAAGGAAGGAAAGGATAAAGAAGGCGACAAGGGCGACGACAAGCAGGATCCTAAAGGAGAGAACCAGGATGGTAAAGATGGTAAGGGCGATCCCAAACAGCAGGAAGGCCAGCAGCCGCAAAAACGGGTGGAAGGGCAAATGACGCCACAGCAAATACGCCAGATTCTGGAAGCCATGAACAACGAGGAGCAAAAGATCCAGGACAAGATCAACGCCCAAAAAGTCAATGGAACCAAAAAGCAAACCGAGAAGGACTGGTAGAATGAAAGCAGTTTTTGCAATACTCTTATTCATAACCGCATCACTAGCGCAAGCCCAGGTCTCCTTTACGGGAACTGCAACTCGTGATGCGATTGCCTTGAACGAACGCTTGCGTGTGGAGTTCAAGATGAATGTTGATGGAGATAATTTTTCACCTCCCAACTTTGCCGGTTTCAAGGTAGTTAGTGGTCCAATTACCGGTGTCCAACAACGATACGTGAATGGTGTGGGAAGTTTTGCAAAATCCTACACCTACATTCTAGCACCAGAAAGCACGGGAGCAAAAACCATAGGCCTTGCTACCATGACCTATAAGGATCAGGATTACGAAACTGCGCCATTTACCATCCAGATCTCAAAATCCATTGCAGATCCTAGAGAAACGACAGGCAATGAGCCAATCCGTGAAATTGCAGACCAGAATATTCATTTGGTAGCAGAGATTTCTAACGCTTCTCCGTATTTGAATGAGGCGATCAGTGTGGTTTATAAACTCTACGTTTCCAACAATAGCGGTATCAATGGCTGGACGGAAAGCAATAGTCCCAAGTATGCCGATTTCTGGTCACAGAATATGGATAATCGCGACGATCAAGTGCGCATGGGAACTTACAACGGACAGCCGTATCGATACCTCGTATTGCGCGAGGTGGTGCTTTATCTGCAAAAAACTGGGCAGTTGACGATTGAGCCTCTAGCATTGGATGTAAACGTACAGATCCCGTCGGGCAGGACAGACTTTTTTGGTCGCCAATTCATGACTACGGATAAACTTACCGTCACTGCAGGTGGTCGCACGATCAATGTAAAAGACTTTCCACAGGAAGGAAGACCAGCCAGCTTTACAGGTGCTGTCGGACAGTTTGGGTTTGAGGTCAACCTAGACAAGGCTCAACTAGAGGCGGGTGAAAGCATGACGGCTAGCGTAATCGCAAAAGGCACCGGTAATCTACAATTGATGCAGTTGCCTAAACTGGAAGTTCCCGACCGACTAGAAACCTATGAACCAGAGCGTGTGGACAATACCAATACTGCATTTGATGGTGTACGCGGTAGCATCCAGGACAATTACACCATTGTACCGCAGTATGGAGGTACCTATGTTTTGCCCGATGTTGAATTCAGTTATTTTGATCCTAAATCGCGCTCTTACAAAACCATCAACAGTGGCGAGAAAAGTATAGAAGTTACCGGCGATGCGGTCACGGCCTCTTCAGGAGGCACCAACGTTCTAAAAGCAGACGACGTATTTGCCTTTATAAAAACAAAAACGGATTTACAGCCCGTAAATCAAAGCATATTTTTTGGTTCCACACTCTACTATAGTATACTTGGCGGACTGTTTTTGCTGATCCCTGTTGTTCTGCTGGTCAAAAAACGCAGGGAAGTCGTGGCATCTGATTTACAGGGTAGGAAGATCAAGACGGCCAATAAATTGAGCAAGAAGTACCTGAGTGAGGCGAGTAAAAATATAGGGAAGTCTGAAGCATTCTATGAAAGCCTGGAGCGAGCGCTGCACAACTTCCTCAAATCCAAACTCAAGATAACCACTGCAGAGATGACCAAGCAACGGGTGGACGAACTCTTACAGCAGCGCTATGTACAGCAGGAAGTTCGACTGGAATTTATGGCTTTGCTTTCTAGTGCAGAAATGGCTAGATACGCTCCATCTACTGCGACTGACATGCAACAGGATTACGACAAGGCAAGCCGTGTAATCAACCAACTTGACAAACAATTGAACTGATGAAATTTCTACTACTAATTTGCTTCTTTTCAATGACAAACCATGTGCTGGCGCAGGACACTTTGGGTGACCTTAGTGACCGTGGCGATTCCGCTTTCGCGAAAGCGAACTCCTTCTACCAAAATGAGAATTATCAAGAGGCAATTGTGTCCTATGAGCGTATACTGCAATCTGGAAAGCAAAGTGCCGAGGTGTATTTTAACCTGGGCAATGCGCATTACAAGGCCAATCAGGTAGGTCCAGCCATTTGGAATTTTGAGAAGGCCCTGCAACTCGATCCCGGTGATAGTGACACTACCAATAACTTGAAATTTGCCCAACAATTGAGGGTAGATGATGTGCAGCCACTGGCGGTAAATCCTGTCAAACGATTTTTAACTGATATAGTCAATTCTCTCTCAGTCGACAATTGGGCCTACATCAGCATCATGCTGGCGCTCGTGGCAGTTCTGTTCTTTCTGTTGTACCACTATGCGAACAATACGGCTAAAAAGCGTTTGTTCTTTACACTATCAATGGTCGTTCTGCTGGGTATGGCACTCGCCATTATTTCTGCCGCATATGCACAAAATTTGAGAGACGAGAACATAGAGGCAATTGTCTTTACAAAAGAAACCGTCACTCGCGCAGAACCCAAGGATAATGCAGAACCCAGCTTTGCCATTCATGAAGGCACCAAGGTTCGTATACTTGAAGAATACAAAAAATGGGCACGGGTAGAACTCGCCAATGGCTCCCAATCGTGGATGCCTCTTACAGACTTCAAGAAGCTGTAATATTTTTTCCTGTTTTAACTGATAATAATAATTAGAAGTTTAATTTTACGATAATACTTTAATAGTATTACTATTAATTTCAAACTTCTGTGATTATGTTTAAAAATCTTTCCAAGGATTTTCCGGCCAGTATAGTGGTATTCTTTGTTGCTCTTCCTTTATGTTTAGGAATCGCCGTTGCGAGTGATGCGCCGCCCTTTGCGGGAATTATTGCAGGAGTAATAGGTGGTATTGTGGTAGGTGCCCTAAGTGGATCACAAGTAGGAGTAAGTGGCCCGGCTGCTGGACTGGCTGCAATCGTTTTTGCTGCAATAGCATCACTGGGGTACGAAAAGTTTCTTGTCGCAGTAGTTATCGGTGGCTTTATTCAAATAATTTTCGGAGTGGCGCGTGCTGGTGTTATAGGTTATTACTTTCCTTCATCCGTGATTAAAGGAATGCTGGTGGGAATAGGTATAATTATAATCCTTAAGCAGATACCTCACTTTTTTGGTATTGATAAAGATCCAAATGGAGATTTTAGGTTCAACCAGGCGGATGGAGAAAATACCTTTTCAGAGTTATTGAATATAGGGGACAGCATCGGTTGGGGTAGTACGCTAATTGCCGTGATTGCCTTAGTTATTCTCATACTATGGGCGGCAGTACTTTCTAAAAAGGGAAAAATATTCACTCTTGTTCAAGGTCCGTTAGTTGACGTGGCCATTGGTATTTTGTTTTATACTGTAACGACGGGAAGTTCGTTAGAAATTTCTGATCTGCACCTAGTCAATGTTCCCGTTCCAGACGGATTAGATTCATTTTTCGGTCAATTTATTTTT
>JBBSPH010000079.1:0-8884 GCA_038258985.1 Flavobacteriales bacterium | reverse complement strand
CTAAGAAATTCTACGTTTCTTAATCTCCTCATTAGATCATTATTTGCTAATTCTCTATTATCCATTCAATTTAATGTTCGAATGGATGTCAACTTAAGATTTTCAGTGCGATTGACATAACCAATAAATGCCTCATTATACCAAAAAGAAGGATCAGCGCTTAAATCATCATATGGTAACGTATTAGATTTTTTTAACTTGGGTATGATCACATCCATACTTTCACTTGATTTTATTAGGTCAAACCTTCTCAAGCGATCTTTTTCTACCATCTTAAAATTGCCATTCCAATAGTCTACGTAGATTCCAGATATATTCTTAGAAATATAACCGCTTGCCAGGAACAAAGTAGCCAGCAATGTTAACATCCAATTGATTGAAGGCGCTTTCCATTCTATGCTGTGCTTTTTTAAATGAATGAAAAGATTAATAAAGTTAATAAAAATGAGCAATAAAAAGAACAGTTGGATCTTATTGGCTATCCGTCCAGTATTATAAGATAGTACACCGGTAGCATAAGTAGGCACAAACAGAATGATAACGAGAAAAGTAAAACTGATTATTCCGAGCAATACCGGGTTCAGTGATCGTAATGGTTGAACCGGGTTCTCCTTGCGAGTTGCTAGATAGGCGATAACAATTGATACAGCGATTGCACATACATCCTCTAACACTGTAAACTGGTTGAAGATCAAAGAAAGACTGCTTACAAATGAACGACCAGCAGATTGTAGCAGATCTCCTCCCGTTTCATAGATATCTTGACGATGTGAACTTCCTGGAACCATAATAACTACAAGCGCCGCAACTGCGGCAATTATTTGCAAAACCAAATATTTTTTGGAATATCTATTTCTCTTAATACTTTGCAGTAACAGCAGGAATAAAAAGAAATTAATGATCATGATATATATCTCGTTGCTGCCTATCGAAAAAATAATACAAAATATCGCTCCAGTACAGGCGCCTTTCTTACCCTTCTCCATACCCAAGACAAAATAAAGTAACATTAAGAAACTCAAGAAGGAAAAACCATATACTGTCACCGCGGAGTACCAATAGAAGTATTCTACCAATAAGGGCATCTGTAGAAATAGAAGAAACATCAAACCAAAAACTACTACCCACAACCTCGATCTGGATACCTCAAGACCTAGAAAAAGAAATAGGCTTTTCAACAGCACATAGAATACTATTGGGTGCGCAATTAAGTTAGCGAACATAATCAATTTCATCAAAGACAAATCGTATAATGGTAACAGTCCAATTATCGCATTCATGTATCGTCCGTTGTGTGATGTTAACCACTGTAAATAATTAGGGAAAAATTCATTCAGTTTGACAAATGCCCTGCCATAGTCATCCTCAGAAAACACTGCATATTTGATTGCGATAGTAAAAGGAATAACGATCAACAGTAAAAGGAAAATTGGAATAAAATAATCAAGAGCGAATTTTCTCATGAATTGTAGAATGCATTTATTTTACGAAGCTCTGTCACCAATCTCTTAATCCCTCTTACATCGTAGTTCTTCTTTTCTTCCACCACATTAAGCGATTTTAATTCCACCTGTTCTATAAACTTGCCAGTTGGATCGTAACAATCCCTTATCCTTAGTATATGTTCAATATCAAACAACCAGCTAGAGATAAATGGACTTTCGAAAATGTTGATAACTAGGGTGGAGAACATTTTACAGCCACATTGCGTGTCCACTATAGGTATTTTAAGCCTCAAGATATAACTCGAAATAAATTTTACGCCTTTACTCCCTATATTTCTCACTATCCTCAACGGTTGGACATTGCGGCTTGACCTAACAGAGATTGCTGCTACAGCATCTGGAAAATCTTTCAACCGTTGGTGTAACTTATTTAATTGATCTAAAGGAATCTCTAGATCTCCATCAATAAAAGAAATGTAGTCTATTGTATTTGGTGTAATTTGTTGGATTGCGAAACGTATGGCCTCACCCTTCCCAAGATTAATTTTTGTTTGTAGGACAGAACATCTATCAATGCCATCAAAATTATGGATGAGTTCACTATAAGTTCCATCCGTACTTCCATCGTCCACGAAATAAAAGTAATACTCTAGATTTTTTTCAAGAAATTCTATGAAAGGCACATGATTTAACCGTGTTTTTTCATTGTAGCATGGAACAACGACTGCAATCATATAGTAAAATTCAAAAAGATTGCTTTTATCACACCGTATCAATAAACGTCTTCTCGGTCTTGTTGAATATAATCAACCCGATAAAAAACAATGCTGCACCCACACCAAAACCCATATAGATTCCTGGCCAATGGATCTCTAGATTATTGAACCACAGGCTGCGGTAACTCTCGATCAAATGTGCGATCGGGTTCCATTCCACAGCCCAGTAATAGGTTTTGAGTTTATCCCTCGCCGCATCAAGGGAATACATCACCGCACTTAAATACAGGAGCAGGTTCAACCCAAAACCAATCAAAATATTGAGATCCCGGTATTTGGTAGTCAGGGCAGACAAGATCAATCCAGTGCCCATGCCCATAAGGATCGTATTGAGCAGAATAAGCAGTATCAGAGGTAGCTCTACACTGGGTAACACATCCATACCATTCATATAATAGTAAACGTAAAAAATGACGAGGATCAACAGTTGTATACTGAACTTAAACAGCCCGGACAATACTCGTGATGCCGGCGCGATGAATCTGGGAAAATACACTTTTCCAAAAAGTCCCGCATTTGCCGTAAAGGCACTGCTGGAAACAGTCAAAATCTCCTTAAAATAGGACCATAGCGTTAAACCCGTGAGATTGAATAAAAAGTTGGGGATAGCACCATTGTCAATCCCGGCTACCTCATTAAATACTAGGGTAAAGACAACACTGGTAAACAGCGGTTGGATCAAAAACCACAATGGACCGAGAATCGTCTGTTTATAGACGGTAGTAATGTCCCGTTTGATAAACAGCACCAATAAGTCTCGATACCGCCAGATCTCCCGTAAATTCAAGTCGATCAGCTTGCCTTTTGGCTTGATCTCATACAACCACTCTTCTTCTTTCATTGCATTGTGGTTGTGGTTAGTTCCGCTTTCGCGAAAGCAATTTTTTGATCTGCTGCTTCAAACGGTCTGCAACGGTTTGAGGTGCATTGTTTTCATGGTAGCCATTACCGTAGGCGCCATAACCGTATCCATAACCATAGCCATATCTAGCGCGATCATTGAAATAATTGAAGAGCAGACTCACATTTTCCAGCTCGCCCTTCACATATTTATCATTGATGATGTCCAGCATTCCCTTTTTGGTATATCCCTGGCGCACCACATAGAGGGAAGCATCTGCATGTTTGGAGATCTCCATCGCATCTGCCACCAGCCCTAATGGCGGTGTGTCCAGAATAACGTAGTCATAATTCTTGCGCAGCTCTTCCAACATATCGCCTGCCCGCTGAGTCATGATGAGCTCACTTGGGTTGGGAGGTACGGGACCGGATAGGATCAAATCGAGATTTTCTATACCGGACGACTTGATGATCTCGTTGAGGGTAGCATCCTTGACCAGGTAATTAGAAACACCTACCGTATTCTCGATATTAAAATCGTCAAAGATCTTTGGCTTTCTTAAATCCAGTCCTACCAATACCGTACGTTTACCGCTCAAGGCGAAAATACAGGCGAGGTTGATACTGGTAAATGTCTTTCCCTCGCCACTCACGCTACTGGTCACCATCACGGTACGGGAACCGTGCACGGATTCCTGATTGTACATAAAATGAAGGCTGGATCGCAACCCTCGGAACGCCTCTGCAACACTAGATCTGGGCTGTTCGTACACTACCAGGTTGTTATCGTGCTGCATCTGGCCTATCACGCCTATCAAGGGAACGGGCGATAGTTTTTCCAAATCCTTAGGTGTGTGGACAAAGGTATCCAGCAGGGTCAAAACAAATGCGGCGGTGATGGGAATGGCTAGTCCTATCAATAGGGCGATCAAATAATTGATATTCCTATCCCTGCTGGTACCGCCTTGCCCTATGTCCTTTGCATCATCGATAATATAAACGTCTGAAACGTTTGCTGCTTTTACCAACTCTGCCTCGGCGCGTTTTGCCTGAAATACGTTGTATTGCTGCTGGGTAATGTCGAACTGGCGCTGGATCTTTAAGAATTCCTGCTGCTCCTTCGGCAGGCTTTTTAGTTGCGATTCCAGCTTGTTGATCTCCCGATTGATGACGCCCAACTCGCTATTCAATAGGGAGGTAGAACTGGTAATGTTTTCATAGATCACCGTTTTGATGGCATCTATATCCCTATCCAGTTCCCTAAAAATGGGTGCATCTGGTTTTAAGGTCGCCTCCCGACGCTTTCGCTCTTGCGAAAGACTGATCAACTGGCCCACAAAACCACCGATGCTTCCT
Source organism: Flavobacteriales bacterium (assembly GCA_038258985.1). GTDB lineage: Bacteria > Bacteroidota > Bacteroidia > Flavobacteriales > Flavobacteriaceae > Nonlabens. Next base: position 4,467 of record JBBSPH010000079.1, on the reverse strand, counting down.
TCTGAAATACCCACGACCGATGGTGCCTGTATGGCACTATAGTCCGACCTGCGGCGTAAATAGGTTTCTAGCGTCTCGTAATAGTTGAGTTTGTTAAGCAGATCCCGCTTCTGGATCTCGTTGCTGGTCAGCTTATCATTGAAATCAGTGTTTTGGCTTGCCGCATCTACCAACTGGCTATTCCCACGGAAGTTTTCCAATTCGGATTCGGATTCTTTTAAGAGAGCACTTTGACGGTTTAAGCTACTGTCAATATAGGCGATGGTACTAACGGCAAACTTGTTCTTCTTGCGCAGTTCCTCAGTCACCAGCACCTCACTACTGGTATTGATGTAATCGATCAACCGTTGTTTATTCAGTCCCTGCAGACTCAAGTGTAAGATGGAAGAACCCTCTGGCTCCTGCCGTACACCTATGGTTTTATAAGCCATGACCTTGGGCCAGTAATTCTCAAACCGAATCAGCCAATTTCCTGTCGCTACATTTTCTGCCCGCCGATCTATTGTGGCTTTCAAAAATGGTAAATCAATGGCCTCTCCAAATTTAAACTGCTGTTTCCATTCTCCCTGCGGTACATCAACAAGCACATTTTCCTTTGAGCCATAGTTGAAACCTGCAGCAGCATTACTACCAAAAGTTGCACTCAATTCAAAACGTTCCTGATCCAGTACGTTTACCGCTATCGGCTGTTGGTATAATTGTGCAACAGTGCTATCTGCAAACACAAAAAAGGGTGTCTGCTTGTACGCATCCTTATCATAATAATCCCCTTCCTGAATGTAACTGATGTAAAACTGCAGCCTATCCACTACATTTTCTGCATGAGACCGGGATTTGAATTGGGTAATGGCTGTAGTCACCTTGTCCGTCGTACCGCCCCAGTTGAAGGTGAGGCTCTGGTTATTGGTAAATAAAGGGTTTGTATTGTCCTTGATACTGATCAAGGAATCCACCTGGTAATACGTCTGGATAAATTGGTTTTTGTAGTAGGCATAAGCCAGACCTATCAACATACAGATCAAAAATAACCACCAGAGGCTCAACAATTTCTGTAGAAATTGCTTGACATCAAAAATGCCGGATAATGCGTTAATTTCCTTTTCTTCTTCCATCTATAGCCTAGTAAATAAAAGTACCGATGTTACCAGCGCGCTCAACACGGTAACAATGGTTCCGAAAGTCGATAATCCCGTTGTTCCAGACCCAATCACCTTTTGTGCTAATGGATCAACCACAATCATATCATTGGGCTGGATGTAATAGTAGGGTGAATATACCACGTCAAGATTGGTCAGGTCTAACTGGTGCACCTTTACACCGTCGGGATAATTGCGTATAATTTTTACCTTGGTCAGGTCGCCAGTTACCGGCACACCACCACCAGCGGCAATGGCTTCTATAATATTGATTTGTTCTTTTTGAACAGATACCTGTCCGGTACCGGACACCTCGCCCACCATGGTATAGGAGATTCCAGCAAGCTTAACGGTTAAGAACAGCTCAGTTTCTTGTTTGAAATACTTATCAAGGATAATCTGTACTAATTTTTCCTGCACTTCGTCGGTAGTTAGCCCTATCGCCTTTACTTTTCCCAGTTCTGGTAGGCGTATATCGCCACGTATATCGACGCCGTAACCTACCTGGCCGGCGGCGCTCATCGCCTCGCCAGTCGATGCTGCAAAGATTTCTTCCAGTTTGGGATCAGGGCTATTGGTCAATGTGATGTTCAATACATCATTGACCTGCAAGCGGTATGGCGGCTGTAAACGTCTGACAGTCATTAAGCTATCTGTTGCAGTCGATTTGGACTCCTGCAGGTAGGTAATCTTGTTGAGCGGTATGCAGGAGGCAGTCATTAGGACAATTCCCACAATCATTACCACTGTTGCGTTGCGCATAGGTGCTGGTGTATGGGAGGTAAATATAAAATTATCTTAATAAAGAGCCTAGTTTAAATATAAACCTGAGCTCAAACTTAAATTTAGAAGTCGTGAAGAATAAAAATAATCGCAAGCAGTTGACGTGCGGATTTTCTGGTTTCCGCTTTCGCGAAAGCGAACCACCCAAAATATTCTACCAAAATAGCAGCTATATTAATTCTAATCATCCATTTGCAAGTTGGCATCAATCTGTCTAACCGAGATGCGAAATAGCCTACCTTTGCCGCCTATTTCCAAGGAATTTCCATGAATTATATAAGTGTAGAAAATGTGTCGCGCGCCTTTGCTGACAAGGCGTTGTTTGAAAATATATCGCTGGGTATCAATCAGGGCCAGAAGATAGGTTTTGTGGCCAAAAATGGGTACGGAAAAACTTCCCTGCTCAATATCATCGCCGGCAAGGAACAGCCCGACACGGGTAGCGTCAACCGCCGCAACGATTTGCGCATGGCTTTTCTTTCCCAAGATCCCGATCTCAAGGCAGACCAGACCATTGAAGAAGTCATCCTAGCCAGCGACATTCCTACCATAGGCATTATTGCCCGCTACGAGAAAGCGATGGAAAACATGGACGATGCAGATGCCTACCAAAAGGCCTTTGATCAAATGGAGGCAGCCCAAGCCTGGGATTTTGAAACCAAGTACAAACAGATTCTCTCCAAACTTAAACTGCACGATCTTACCCAAAAAGTAGGAAAGCTAAGCGGTGGCCAGAAAAAACGCATCGCCATGGCGATCGCACTATTGTCAGATCCACAGCTGCTCATCATGGATGAGCCTACCAACCACCTGGACCTAGAAATGATCGAGTGGCTGGAAGAGTATTTCAAACAAGAAGACTATACCATTCTAATGGTAACCCACGACCGGTATTTTCTGGACCGCGTCTGCAATGAAATCATTGAACTCGATAATGGGAATTTGTATACTTATAAAGGGAACTACTCCTATTATGTAGAGAAAAAAGAGGAACGCCTGGAAATTGAGCAAACCACGCAGGAGAAGGCGCAACAACTGTACAAAAAGGAACTGCAATGGATGCGTCGCCAGCCCAAAGCGCGAACGACCAAATCCAAATCCCGCATCGACGATTTCTATACTATTAAGGAAGCAGCATTCAACCGCCGTCAGGAACATCAGGTAGAATTGGAGATCAACATGCAACGCATGGGAACCAAAGTGGTTGAGATGCACAAGATCTCCAAGGCATTCGGTGATAAAAAGCTGATTGAAGGCTTCAATTACAACTTCCAGCGTGGCGAGCGCGTGGGAATTATCGGTAAAAACGGGACGGGTAAATCAACCTTCCTGAATATCCTCAATGGTAACCTTGCTCCTGATTCTGGAAGAGTAAGTATCGGCGAGACGATTAAAATTGGATATTATACACAGGATGGTATTAACATCAAACCTGGCCAAAAGGTCATTGATGTCGTTAAGGAATACGGCGAATACATCCCGCTCAATAAAGGTAAAATAATCAGCGCCAGTCAGTTGCTGGAGCGTTTCCTGTTTGATAACAAGAAGAAACATGACTTTGTAGAAAAGCTGAGTGGTGGCGAGCGCAAGCGATTGTACCTATGTACCATCCTGATACAGAATCCCAACTTCCTGATTCTGGATGAGCCTACCAATGATCTGGATATCCCGACTCTGAATGTGTTGGAAAATTTCCTCATGGATTTCCCGGGCTGTATCATCGTGGTAAGCCACGACAGGTATTTTATGGATAAGATTGTGGACCACCTGTTGGTTTTCAACCAATCGGGTGAGATCACGGATTTCCCAGGTAACTACAGTGATTTCCGTGCTTATGTGGGATCAACCGACATCGCGCTGGAAAAGGAGACGCCAAAAATCAACGAGTCCCAGCCGACACCTAAAACCGAAAAGCAGAAAATAGCACCCGCAGGAATCTCTCGTGACGATCAGAAGGAACTTTCCCGACTGGAAAGCAAAATCAAGCAGTTGGAACAGGACCGCAAAAAATTGCAGGAAAGCTTTTTGGACGACAGTATTGCACCAGAAAAAATGACCGAAAACAGCATCAAATTAGGTGCAGTCAAGGAAGAACTGGAAGTCAAGGAAATGGAATGGCTGGAATTGACGGAAAGGCTGGACGTTTAAAATCGTAAATTCCAAATTCCAAAATTGCCGATTCTCAATTCGCTGTCGCGAATTTGTGTATTGCCGATTTATTTTCTGTTTTCGTTTCTTGAGAAAGTTTTAAAGCCCACGTTCCAAATCACAAATTCCAAAATTGCCGATTGTCGATTCGCTCCTTCGGCTCCGCTCAGGCGGCAGGCGCGAATTTGCATATTGCCGATTGCCGATTTACACCATTGCCGATTATTGATTTGCTGTCGCAAACCTGTGATTGCCGATTGCTTAATTGTGAATTCCGAATTTTCTGTTTTATCGAATAGGGTAATTTAATGCATGCGCTCAAATCTTTAAAAGTAGCATCATTTAAGAAAGACGATTTTATTCAAAATAGACAATTGTTTATTGGCGACACTTGGTTCTT
>JBBSPH010000078.1:0-8944 GCA_038258985.1 Flavobacteriales bacterium | reverse complement strand
TTATCAGGGCTTTGTTTGCAGGTATGTTGCTCTGTGCTTCTATGTGCGGTTGTGGTGACGATGGTTATGATGATGACCATAGTGATGATAATTATATGAGAGTAGAGTCATCAAATATTACTACAGTGACCAATGTTAGGGATACTTACAACGTTAATGACATTATTTATCTAGAAACTAATATTCCATTTTTATTAACTACAGTTTCAGGACAGCGAGTGGATTTAAATCAGTTGGGATTGGAAGCCTCGCAAATAGGCTGTGGGATTTCATTATTCAAGCAGGCTGAGGATCAAACTTATGAATCCGTATTGTTAACTAGTGATCTTTTGGTAGGGAATGCAGGAGTATATCAAGATTTTGTCACATTTTTCTGCAGCAAAACAGCTACTAACTTTAATAATCAAACAGGAATTAAGCTCAACGCACCAGGTAGGTATCAGTTAAGAGCTGGAAATGTGGTTGCTATGCCCATGTTCTACCAATTGGGTGATTTTAATGCAGAAACAAGAATCGATCTTATCTCATATCTGTCTCAAAGTAATGCAGACAGCGATTTCACGTTTACGGTAGAATAATTATTCCACTTTCAGGTTTACCATAAAAGCCTTCGTGGCTGAGCACCTTCATTAGTTTGCAGCTGTGCTCTGGTGTTTTAGCAAGATTGACGCTGGTCACTATTTTGGGATATTCGAAGACTGGAAAATGGATATGGGTCTCTGCTTTTGCGGGAAGAATAAGTTCTTTTACTTAATGCAGGATCAGGTTGAGCACGCTTTCGCGAAAGCGTAACACACCTAATTCTTTAAGTAAATGGCACAAAAAAACCGCCTGAAGATACATCCAGACGGTTTTGGACTTTAAAGTTCCACTGCCGTTCCTGCAATCGTCAATAGGTCTTTCATAGAAAAAGTTCCGTTGGTGCCTAGAGTGGGCGCCCAATCTCTATTGCTACCTAAATAAGATCGCTCATCACGTTCCAATAGCCCTATAATAGTTTCGGCAACAATGGTAGCTCCAACGGGTCCCAAGCCCTCGCCGGGCAGATTATTGTTTTGATCCATTCTACCAATCTCTTCAGCCTCTGCCAAAATGTAAAACCATAACGGTGTCCCGTTATTCATGTCTATGGAATTATTATTGGCGAGATTTTCTACCAGGTTGGTGACAGAATAAATTTCTGCCGCATCGCGACCCATCGCTTTTGCAACACTTTCTCCAGATGGTAGCAAAAAGCTTTGCCCTCTTCTCAAGTTTTTGGTGGCGAGTGATCTGTCTCCTGGATTGTTTGATGCTATAAAAGGAAGTTCCAGTAAAATGGAAGCCATTTTTGTATTTAAGGTTTCTGCACGTTGGTAATTACCGTCAAAATCAAACAGGCTTTCCCATGCAATGACCTGGTCTAGGTTCTTGATTTTTTCAAACCCACGACCGAATTCTTTGGAAAAGATGTTGCGCACAGTTCCCGCTGGTTGCAACTTGAACTCCTGGTTGATCATCGAGTGGCCAAAGCGATAGGCCGCCACAGAGAATTCAACAGGAATGAAGGAATCATTGCAAGGTTTGTAGAATTTACGTCCAGATCCCAGTATGCTGTTTACAATTTTTGAACCGCACAGGAGTGGCAAGAATTCATTAACTATGATCCACTGGTAGTGCATGGTAACGTCTCTTCTTGCCTCTTCATATAATTCTCCAGCACCTTTATGGGAATCTGCTTGTTTGAGGGCATCATAGCGGGCATTATAAAAACGAATAAAGGCAAGTTGCAGTTGGGATATGACCCTATTTTCATCATTGCGAGGATCGCCTATAATGGCAGTTTCAGTTCCTGTTCTTGCCAGGTCGTGCTTTTCTAACGCAGCACCTTGACCTTGATTTTGATTGGTTTTACCTGTCAATAAATAAAGTCCGCGTCCATTTGGTTTATCATATAAAAAAGGTTCATCTTCCGGACCGCCGCCAAATATGCTATCTAAGTCTAAGGTAGCTGTACGTGTATTTTCTACACTTGAAGGGTTATTGATGCTGGTAAAGCTTGTCGTCGTATCAAACGTTACGTCATGATCAATAAATTGACCGAAAAAGATCATTCCCAGTGGTACGTTTGCCGTAAATTGAGGAGAACCATTGATGTCCATGGGGCCTCCTTTCGCACCTAGTTTATTAAGCTCTTGTGGGTTGTTGTAAAGTGGTGAAACATTCCTAAACATCCTACCGAACTTGCCGATAGATTCTACATCATATGATGCAAGTGTGCACAATTGATTTTTGCCGAAAAAGCTGTGTAGTCCGTGGTTACTTTTCATAATCGAGATATTTAGGTATTAATTGGTTACGTTTCACATAGGTTTGAGAGGGAAGATTTGATAGTTTGTAAAAACCTGATTTAAAAGTAGATATAAAAATTACTAAAAAATGATTTTGTAGGAATTTATGTATGTAAATAATTAATTATTAGATAATTAGGAGGTAAAAAAATCTAATATTTATAATTGTAGGAAAATCCGAGAATAATGCGTGAGATGGGCCGTTCCAGAATTAGGAAAAGCAGTTTTATGTAGATAGTGATCCTAAGAAGTTCTAGGTCTATGCTTGTAGGAATTTCAGTATAGCTGTGCAGTTATTAATCGACTTTTAAGTCTACCACAAGACCTTCGTGACTGCGCACGTTCATTACCTTGCCGCCTTCAAAAATAAAATATTGACCCTTAATTCCCATCAATTTGCCGCTGTGCTCTGGTGTTTTGGCAAGATTGACGCTGGTCACTTTTTTTGGATATTCCAAGACGGGAAAATGGATGTGCGTTTCTTCCTTGGCGGGAAGGATGAATTCGCTGGCTTCCTGCGGGATGAGGTTGAGTACGCTTTCGCGAAAGCGTAACAAATTCACATCTTCAATACTATTGGTGAGCATTTTTCTCCAATTGGTTTTGTCTGCCACCTTTTCTTTAAGGGCAACCTCTGTAATTCCAGCAAGGTAGCGGTTGGGAACCTCTAGTATGGCGAGCGCCTCGTGGGCTCCCTGATCGATCCATCGGGTTGGGATTTGAGTCTGTCGGGTCACACCTACCTTGATGTTACTCGAGTTTGCGAGATAAACGATATGTGGTTTGAGTTGCACACGCTTTTCATACTCTAGATCGCGATCTTCTTGATCCAGATGGGCACGGCTTAATTCTGGTTTCATAATCCAATCGCCTGCTTGCGGTATGCTGGAAAAACAGTCGTAACAGAATCCCTGTCGCCATATCTTTTTATCCAGCCCACAATTGAGGCATTCATTTGCCACGTGTTTTATCGTTATATGCTGCCCGAGGAGTTGGTTAACGTGTAAAAATTCGTCCCTGAAAACCAAGTAATACTGTACGGTTTCCTTGAGTTCAGTCTGCATCTTACGTATCGTACCGCTTAGAATCATTTTAGGGATTTTTGTGAGAAAATGTGGCTATCTTGCCCTCAAAAATACCCTAAACCTACTAGAGCGTGGCCATTCCCTTAATCAATTCTGTCGTCTCGTGGTTTCTTAAGAAACGCATCCACGATATGGAGTTGTTTATGAAACACCCACAGGAATTGCAGAATAACTTGTTGCTGGAATTAGTCGGACAGGCACAGAATACTGAGGTAGGTAAGAGGTACGGTTTTTCTTCCATCAATAGCTATGCGCGTTTTAGGGATCAAGTCCCTATTTCTACGTATGAGGATGTAAAGCAGGACATCGAACGTTCCCGAAACGGTGAGGCTAATATATTCTGGCCAGAAGACATCAAGTATTTTGCGATGTCTAGTGGTACCACTAGCGCAAGGAGCAAGTTTATTCCCGTAAGCCAGCAGTCTTTGCAGGATTGTCATTATGCCGCAGCCAAAGACCTGCTGTGCATGTATCTCAACAACAATCCAGATTCTAAATTATTTACTGGCAAGGGATTGCGATTGGGCGGTAGTAAAAAACTGGATAAAAGTTCTGGCACCAGTGCTGGGGACTTAAGTTCCATTTTAATTGATAACATGCCGTTCTGGGCAGATTATAGTTCCACTCCCAGCAATGATGTAGCATTAATGGATAACTGGGAAACCAAGATGCCTGCCATCGTCAGAGAAACCATCGACGAAAAAGTGACCAGTCTAGCCGGCGTTCCTTCATGGATGATGGTTTTGCTCAACAATGTATTAGAAACTACCGGTAAACAAAATATCCTCGAGGTGTGGCCAGACATGGAAGTTTTCTTCCATGGTGGTGTGAGTTTTGAGCCTTACAGCGCACCTTTCAAACGTTTACTACCGGATACCAAAATCAAATACTACGAAACCTACAACGCAAGTGAGGGCTTTTTTGCCATTCAAGATAGAAATGACAGCAAGGATCTCTTGTTGATGTTGGATTACGGCATATTTTACGAATTCATACCTATGAGCACCTACGGACAGCCTGACCAAAAAGTTGTACCGCTGGAACAGGTGGTAATTGGAGAAAATTACGCTATTGTGATCACGACAAATGCGGGTCTATGGCGTTATAAAATAGGCGACACCGTACGTTTTACCAGCACCTCGCCTTATCGTATCAAGGTGACAGGACGAACGAAGCATCACATCAATGTTTTTGGTGAAGAGTTGATCATAGAAAATGCCGAGTCCGCATTAAAGGCTACGATTCAGAAGGTGCCATGCATTATTAAGGATTATACGGTTGCACCCATCTTTATGGAAGGGAAGGAAAAGGGCGCACACGAATGGATCATTGAATTTGAAGAAACTCCTGCAGATGCAGACAAATTCAAAGTACTGCTAGACGAACATTTACAGTCGGTCAATAGTGACTATGCGGCTAAACGGGCCAATGACCTGACGCTCAAAATGCCTGTGATTCATTTTGCAAACGGCCACGTTTTCTATCGCTGGCTTAAATCAAAGGATAAATTGGGTGGTCAGCACAAGATCCCGCGACTATCGAATAACAGGGATTATTTGGAAGAACTTCTAGAAATAAATAGTGCCTTGGAGGCAAAAGAATAGTCGCCTTAAATACACCTATAGATTTAACCCTCAATATTTTTCCATTCCTTCATCGAGGCTTACTTTTGTTTATTCAAATTAATTCTAAATAAGAGTTGGAGAAGACCATTGCACATTTAAAGCGCGGCGAGATCGCCATTATCAAGAATTTTAGTGAGACAGATGTTCCTTTGAAACTATTGGAAATGGGCTGTCTACCTGGAAATTTGGTGACCATGATGCAAAGTGCTCCCTTCCAAGATCCTATCTATTTGAATATCAATGGTACCCATCTTGCTATACGCCGGGAAACCGCGCAGAAGATAAATGTGGATCCCTATGTCTAGATCGATCAATGTCGCCCTTATAGGTAATCCTAATACCGGTAAAACCTCGCTATTCAATAGGTTAACTGGATTGAATCAAAAAGTGGGTAACTATCCAGGAATTACCGTAGAAAAAAAGGAAGGTATTTGCAAGCTCGATCGTGGTCTCAAAGCGCATATCCTTGATTTGCCGGGAACCTATAGTTTGAATACTTCTTCTCTTGATGAAAGTGTAGTAGTTGAAACTCTACTCAACAAGAATTCCAAGGACTTTCCAGATGTTGCGGTAGTTGTCAGCGATATTGAAAACCTGAAACGTAATCTTCTCCTGTTTACCCAAATCAAGGATTTGGAAATTCCCGCGATACTTGCCATAAACATGGCAGACCGGATGCAACGTAAGGCAATCACACTGGACATTGACCTGATGGAACAAGAGCTCAATACTAAAGTTGTTCTCTTGAGTGCCAGAAAAAATCAAGGAATTGGTGATCTCAAGGAAGCCATCAGCAATTACAAAATATTAAAAACCGAACCTTGCGTCAACGCTAGTGTTATTGATCCAGAATATTTTGCTCGGCTTAAAAAGGCCTATCCAAATCAGCTGTTGTATAAGTTGTGGTTGGTAATAACACAGGACGTCAATTTTGGAAAAGTCGAGCGTGACCGGGATTATGAAAAGCTAAAAACAAGTTCCTTCACCATCAAGTCAGAGGATGATTTAAAGCGGTTGCAACATAAGGAAACCGTGGTGCGCTATCAATTTATCAATGGACTGCTCAAACAGGTGCTTCATGTTGATACGGTACATGCCAAAGACCTGCGCAGTAAGCTAGATAGGATATTGCTTCATAAGGTCTGGGGCTACTTGATTTTCTTCCTCATTTTATTGCTCATCTTTCAGGCGATATACGACTGGTCTTCCTATCCCATGGACTGGATTGACGAGATGTTTGCCTCTCTAAGCGCAGTTACAGCCGACAGTCTTCCTTCTGGACCATTCACCAGTCTATTGGCCGAGGGAATCATTCCAGGATTGGGAGGCATCGTCATATTTATACCACAGATTGCTTTCTTATTCTTGTTTATCGCAATACTGGAAGAAAGTGGTTACATGAGTCGGGTGGTGTTTTTGATGGATCACATCATGAAGAAATTTGGTTTGAGTGGTAAGAGCGTTGTGCCTCTAGTATCAGGAACTGCATGTGCGATTCCTGCGGTGATGGCCACTAGAAACATTGAGGACTGGAAAGAGCGTTTGATTACCATACTTGTGGTACCATTCACTACTTGCTCTGCAAGATTACCCGTATACTTGATCATCATAGCATTGGTTATTCCAGATCAGGATTTATGGTGGATATTCAATTTGCAGGGATTGGTTTTGATGTTGTTGTATATGCTGGGATTTGGTGTAGCCATCTTTTCTGCGTGGGTGTTGAATAAAATACTACCGATCAAGCGCAAGACATTTTTTGTGATGGAAATGCCCGCCTACAAATTACCGATGTTCAAAAATGTGGTCATCACGGTTATCGAAAAGACCAAAAGTTTTGTGCTGGGTGCGGGAAAAATTATCATGGCTATAAGTGTGGTACTATGGATACTGGCCAGTTATGGGCTGGGAGAGCAATTTACAGATGCAGAGCAAATCGTGACAGAGCAATACGCTGGTCAGGATCTCACTGCAAAAATGCTGCAACAGAAAATAGCCTCGCACAAGTTGGAACATAGCTTTATAGGTTATTTGGGTAAGGGTATAGAACCAGCAGTACGACCATTGGGTTACGACTGGAAGATAGGAATAGCAATCGTGAGTTCCTTTGCAGCCCGAGAGGTGTTTGTAGGAACACTGGCTACGATCTATAGTGTTGAAAATACAGAAGAGGAAACCATCAAAAACCGCATGCAGGCAGAAACGAACCCAATTTTAGGCGGACCGCTGTTCAATTTTGCCAGCGGCATTTCCCTACTGCTATTTTATGCCTTTGCGATGCAATGCATGAGTACACTGGCTATAGTCAAGCGAGAAACCAATAGTTGGAAATGGCCTGCCATACAGTTTACTGCAATGACATTCATGGCCTATTTTGCTGCATTGGGTGCATTTCAATTGTTGCAGTAAATGTTTAGGCATTTCGCTTTCGCGAAAGCGTAAAAACTACAAAATCTATAACCTATGATCTACCTTCAATATAGTTTACTAGCTGCAGCGGTAGTAGGTGCTATAGGCTGGTTATTCCGCAAGAGGCTTTTCCCTAAAAAATATAATTCCAACAACTGTGGTGATGGCGACTGTGGTTGTCATTAACTAAAAAAGCCCATTCTCTCGAACAGGCTTTTGTGTGGCAAAGTGGTTATGAATTACTGAACGACCCTTACGTTAACAGCGTTCAATCCCTTTTTTCCTTCCTTTTCCTCATACTCTACTTGGTCACCTTCTCTAACCTCGTCGATTAGTCCAGTTACATGCACGAAGCATTCTTGATTTGTTCCATCTTCAGTGATAAAGCCAAATCCTTTTGCATCATTAAAAAATTTTACGGTTCCTTGTTTCATGGTAATAAAAATGTAATTAGTAAGTCACAAATGTAGCAGGATTATTGAATCTATGTTGTTAACAACTTATTTTATTTCTAAAATTCTATTTCAATGCGCTGTGTCATAGGTATTTTGAGATTCATTTTAGTGGCAAATTGATCATTTATCTAGACTGTTGTGGTTTGTCGCGCAGACACAACAGCCATTGCCAGTCGCAGATGTCCATAACCTATCTTGCCATCCAATTGTTCAAAAACGGGTTTGAGGGAATTGTCTTTTAAATAATTCGGCAGCATTTTTTCCAAAACGTCTAAATCAATCCCTTCCAATAATTTATCAATGTCCACATCTTTATGCGAGTCATACCGCTTTCCTATATGCGATAAGATAGTGTCCTCTTTCAAGCCGCGATCGATGGCAATTTCCTCGATAGTTTTCCCGTTCCAGAACAATTCAACGCTGTCCATAACGGTATCTGTCAAGCCGCTGGATTTTGCCTTCTTGCGGGATTTTGGTTTAGGTGCGTCTGTACGATAGACAAAATCACCCTCGCGAGATTCTTTGAAGCCTTCTGTAGTTTTCAGGAAGTCAAATGCATATTTATCGTGTTTGTGGGTTCCCACACCAGTTATATCTGCAAATTCGTTATCGTCCAGCGGTATGCGGCTGGCAATGTCCTTTAAAGTCGCATCACTGAAGACCATATATGGTGCTATGCTTTCTTTTGTGGCGAGGCCAGTTCGCAGTTGCCTGAGTTGTTCGTAGAGATCTCGGTTGACATCTGTTGGCAATTCTACGGCGGTAGCAGTAGAAGCAGCGATATCCTCAGGTTTAGGAATTACAGCTAGTTGGACGCTGCGGCTTTCAAAAAGAACCTCCTTGGACTGCTCCGTGAGTTTCATGTGGTTTTGCTCGTGAAAGGCGATTTCTAACAAGCCTTGATTAATCATTTGGATAATGTATTGCTGCCAGTTGTTCCAGGAGATTTCCCTGCCCGCACCGTAGGTCTTTATGGCCTGGAACCCACTTTCCATCACGCCGGCATTGTTTGCTCCACGCAAAACGTCAATAAGTAGATT
>JBBSPH010000077.1:0-9120 GCA_038258985.1 Flavobacteriales bacterium | reverse complement strand
TGATGGAATCCAGGATTATGTAGATACAGATGCTGACGACGATAACGTGTTTGATAGAGTAGAGGGTCATGATTTCAACCATGATGGACGTGCAGATGTACAGCCTAAGCTTGAAGACGTTGATTTGGACGGTCTAGATGACGCTTACGATGGAGATACGAGCGGCTTCGGTGATCCAGATGGATTAGACCTTGACGGTGACCCATCACAGTTACCAGATCTTGATGGAACAGAAGATGTTGATTTCAGAGATGTTGATGATGATGGAGACACGGTCGATACAATCTATGAAGATTATGACGGTGATAACGACCCTTCTGATCAAGATACAGATGGCGATGGAATCCCAGATTACCTAGATGACAACGATGACGGCGATCCTTTCCTGACAATAGATGAAGGCCCAGATCCAGACGGAGATCAAAATCCTAACACCGGTAACACACGCGATACCGATGGGGATGGAATCTTTGATTATCTTGAATTTGACGAGGAAATTGTAGAACCAGTTTGTGGGGAACCATTAGTTTACAATGGAATCTCACCAGATGGTAATAATATCAACGACTTCTTGACTATTGATCAGATTGAATGTTATCCAGAGAATAGCCTTGAAATATTTAACCGTTGGGGTGTTACAGTTTATCAAACTGAAAATTATGGTCAGGATGGACAGGTGTTCCGTGGTATTTCTGAGGGACGTATAACGATCCAACAAAATGAAGAACTGCCAGTAGGTACTTATTATTACATATTCAAGTATGTCGATCTTGATGGTAATAACAAGTCCAAAGCAGGTTACATCTATATCCAGAGATAGGAATTATGAAAATTATTAATCACAAAAACAGAATGATGAAATATTTAGTTAGCATATTCCTTCTTCTAGTTGGATTCAGTGGTCTTGCACAGCAGGATGCCCAGTATACACAGTATATGTACAATACAGTTGCGATTAACCCAGCATATGCTGGGAATCGCGGCATGTTGAGTGCCGTAGCACTGCACCGCAGTCAGTGGGTAGGTCTTGATGGAGCCCCAGAGACTCAAAGTATAAGTGTGCACAGTCCGGTAGGTTTAGGTGCTTTGGGCTTGGGACTCTCGGTTGTCAATGACAAACTGGGACCTTCTAGTGAAACTTATTTCAATGGAGACATAAGTTATACCATTCAAACTGGTTATCAGAGTAAATTGAGTTTTGGTTTGAAGTTGGGAGGACATGTTTTGGATGTCAACTTTGCAGAATTAGACCTTCCACCAGGGTCGGTTGATCCTGCTTTTCAAGAGCCGGTGGATAATCGATTGACTCCTAATATTGGTACAGGTGTATACTTCCATACAGACAAGTTTTATGCAGGATTGAGCGCTCCCAATCTTTTACGCAATGAGCATTTTCAGAACACAAATAACAATAACGCAGCTTCATTTATCGCCGCAGAGCGCATACATTATTACCTCATCGCTGGATATGTGTTGGATATAAATCCTTCCCTAAAATTTAAGCCCAGCACAATGGTCAAGGCTGTTTCTGGGGCACCTTTGCAGGTGGATGTTACTGCCAACTTTTTGATTAGCGATAAACTCACCTTAGGTGCAGCTTACCGTCTGGATGCTGCGGTAAGTGGATTGATAGGGTACCAGGTTAGCGATCAATTTCAGGTAGGACTTGCTTATGATCGGGAGACGACAGAGTTGGGTAACTCTATATACAACGATGGTAGTTTTGAGGTTTTTCTACGGTTTGAATTATTCAATACCTATGACCGTATGTTGACTCCACGATTCTTTTAATACAGGAACATGACTAAAATTACCAAAAGAATACTCGTTGCAGTGATGTTGACGTTTTTCGCTTTCGCGAAAGCGCAAACTCCATCCATCTCCAACCGGGCAGAGAACAAGTTTGAAAAATTTGCCTTTATTGACTCTAGAGAGATTCTAGAGCGTATGGCAGAAAAAGGGTATGAGAGCGTTGAGATTTTCTCAAAGCTAGGTGATACCTATTATTTCAACAATGATTATCAGAACGCACTGAAATGGTATGACCAGTTGTTCAAGCTGGATACAAAATCCATCCCAGCGGAATATTACTTTAGATATGCGCAGTCTCTTAAGAGCGACAAGCAATACGAGAAAGCAGATATTTTGTTACAAAACTTTAGGTTGACGAGTAGGGATCCAGACACCAGATTGAGGATGTTAGATTCTGACCCAAAGTATTTGAAAGAGATCGAGTTTCAAAATGGAAGGCTGGAAATACAAAAGGTAGCGATCAACAGTTCTTACCAAGATTTTGGGACCGCATTTTATGGCG
This sequence comes from Flavobacteriales bacterium, assembly GCA_038258985.1. Lineage (GTDB taxonomy): Bacteria > Bacteroidota > Bacteroidia > Flavobacteriales > Flavobacteriaceae > Nonlabens. The sequence continues at coordinate 6,806 of JBBSPH010000077.1, read as the reverse complement.
TCGACAAAGTAGTATTTGCAAGCGCACGGGATACAGGAACGTCATTCAGCCGCAGACGCCACTCCTGGAACGAAAAACCTTTTCTGGATCTTTATTTAGCAGATCGCGCTACTGATGGTGAATTGAGCAATGTTGATAAGTTTGACTCCAGCATCAATTCTATCTTTCACGAGAGTACGCCCACTTTTAGCCCTGACCTTAAAACAGTCTATTTCACCAGAAATAATTATGAGAGAGGGAAATTGAAGAATGACGATAGGAGCACAAATAATATCCAAATCTTTAGATCTTTTAAAGATGATGATGGAACATGGAGCAAGCCTGAAGTCGTCAGTTTTTCAGAAGATAACTACAGTACGGCACACCCAGCCTTGACACCTGATGGGAAGTATCTTTACTTTGCTAGCAACATGCCTGGTTCCATGGGTTCTGCACGCAGTAAGTTTAGAGATCCAGATATATGGAGGGTCGAAGTGTTTGAGGACGGTGATTTCGGAGAGGTTCAAAATGTTAGCTCAATCAATACAGAGGGTCGTGAAAGTTATCCCTATATAAGCAGCAGTGGCAATCTGTATTTTGCTAGCAATGGATTACAGGGTCTTGGAGGACTTGATATTTTCATGTCCACCATCAACAAGGATGTATCCCTAACGCCACCCGTAAACCTTGGAGAGCCTGCAAATAGTACCGATGACGATTTTGCCTTTATTATTGATGATAATCTCAAACAGGGTTATTTAAGTTCCAACCGTGTAGCTGGGGGTGAGGATGATAACATCTTCAGGTTTACTCAGATCGAGGATATTAGAGAAGTATGTGAGCAATTAGTTAGTGGTACAGTCACAGATGCTGTAACAAATGAAGAATTGGCAAGTGCCCGAGTCTCGGTAATTGACGAATTAAACAACGTAATTGCTACCAGAATAACAGATGAAAATGGAAGGTATGCAGTAACTCTTGAGTGTGGGAAGACCTATTTCATACGCGGTGAGAAACCAGAATACAATACCGCTGAGGAGTTGTTAAACACACCTACGGTCAAGGGAAGAATTACGGTAGATCTTGCCCTAGAGCCAAAATCTGTTAAGGGACGTGTTGGTGATGATATAGGTAGGTTGCTCAACCTAAATCCTATTTACTTTGACTTTGATATGTCATTCATACGACCTGATGCAGAGTTGGAGTTACAAAAGGTGTTGGCCGTATTAGAAGATAATCCTTCAATGATTATCGACATACGATCCCATACGGACAGCCGTGGTACTAAAAAGTATAATGAAAAGTTATCTGGCCGTCGCGCTGCAAGTACCATGAATTATTTGATTTCCAAAGGTATCGATCAATCCAGATTGACATCCAAAGGTTATGGAGAAAATGAGTTAGTCAATGAATGTTCCGATGGCGTTTCCTGTTCAGAAGAGCAACACCAAAATAATAGACGCTCAGAATTTATCATTATATCCATGTAGGTTAAAGAGTTCGCTTTCGCGAAAGCGGAACGACCAACAACAATAATATTAAGAACATAAAATGCCACTCATTTAGGAGTGGCATTTTTTAGTACATGATCTGCTATATCGTACATTAGATAACTCAAAAAAAAGTAGGATGAATTTCAGTACGACTAAACCCTTCTTGGTGATCACGTTTTTATGTGCGGCCATCGGTCTCTCCCAAAAATCAACCAGTGATTTTGAGGTTGACTTAGAACGATACAGGCTTTCAAACGGTCTAACGGTAGTATTGCATGAGGATTATTCAGATCCAGTTGTTGCCGTAGCTTTAACGGCTCATGTGGGATCTGCCAGAGAAAAGGAAGGTCGCACTGGATTTGCCCATCTATTTGAACATTTGCTATTTCTAGAATCAGAAAATCTAGGGAAAGGTGGTCTGGACGCAATGAGTGCCCGTATAGGTGGATCGGGTGCAAATGGCTCGACTAACCGTGACCGTACTAACTATTTCCAGACCGTTCCCAGTGATGCGCTGGAAAAAATGATTTGGGCAGAGGCGGACAAGCTGGGTTATTTTATAAATACGGTTACTGAACCTGTGCTAGCCAAAGAAAAGCAAGTCGTCAAGAATGAAAAGCGCCAGGGCGTTGATAACAGACCATATGGTCATGAAGGTTATGTAATAGATAAAAATCTATATCCAGAGGGCCATCCCTACAACTGGCAAGTCATCGGATCCCTCGAGGACTTGCAGAATGCTACCGTAGAAGATGTGAAAGAATTTTATAAAAAGTGGTACACACCTAATAATACAGTGCTCACCATCGCCGGTGATTTTGATAAGAGACAGGCAAAGGAATGGATCAAAAAATATTTTGAGGAAATCCCAAAGGGACAAGCCGTAGAGCCACTGGTAAAACAACCAGCAACACTTTCAAGTGACAAGGTGTTGTATTATGAAGACAATTTTGCTGCGCTACCACAACTGACATTAACGTGGCCGGGAACTCCAGTCTACAGTAAGGATTCCTATGCATTGCAAGTGCTTACCAGATATCTTTCTTCTGGTAAAGCAGCGCCGTTGAATAAAATTCTTATTGATAGTCTGAAACTAAGCAATAGGGTATCTATGAGTGATCAGAATGCAGAACTCGCTGGTCAGATAGAATTGACCGTGCGTGCCTATGATGGTATACAGCTCAATAAAGTGTATGAAGCGATTTACACAGGATTTTCAGAATTTGAGAAGAATGGAATTTCAGTAGCAGATCTGGATCGCATCAAGGCACAACAGGAAACCAGTTTTTACCGCGGACTTTCCAGTGTTTTAGGCAAAGGATTTCAAATAGCGCAGTACGAAATATTTGCAGGTAGCGCAGATTATATAAACAAGGATCTTCAAATGATCCAAGATGTGACTCCAGAAGATGTAATGAATGTCTATAAAAAATATATTCTGAATAAAAACAAAGTGGTGACCAGTTTTGTTCCTAAGGGTAAAAAGGAACTGGCTATCGACAATTCCATGCTAGCAGAAGTTGTGGAAGAAAAAATTGAAAACAATCCATCATCAGAGGTTGATCCAGATGTGGTGGCAACTTACGAGCGCACCATGTCCAGTTTCGATAGAACAACTGAACCAGATTACGGCGCTGATCTCGAACTGACAATTCCTGAAGTATGGCAAGACTCGACTGAGTCTGGTATAAAAGTGTTCGGGATAACAAATGACGAAGTGCCGTTGGTGAATATAGATATGGAAATCAAGGGCGGCATGTTGCTGGAAGATCCAAAGAAAATAGGAGTTTCCAACTTACTGTCGAAACTTCTACTTAAAGGAACCCAATCAAAAACAACGGAAGAACTTGAAAAAGCGATCGATGATTTGGGAGCTTCTGTATTTATATCTTCTAGTGATCAAAGTATCAATTTGAACGCGACCGTACTGAAAAGAAACTATCCCGCATTGATGGATTTATTGACAGAGATTCTCTTGCAGCCTCGCTGGGATGCAACAGAGTTTGATTTATTGAAGCAAAGCGTCAATAGCCAATTACAACAACAGAAATCTGATCCCAACAGCATCGCCGCAAACGAGTTTTCTAAACTAGTCTATGGCGAGGATCATATTCTTGCGCAAAATAACTTGGGAACCCTAGAAACATTGGAAGAAATCAAGTTGAGTCACCTAAAGGATTATTATTCCAGTTATCTGGTTCCAAATCTCACAAGCTATCGCATAGTAGGAGATGTTAAAAGTGATGAAGTGCTCAAATCCCTTATAACCTTGCAGCAAGATTGGAACGTGAAGGAAGTTAAATTTCCCGAGGTCGAAGAGATTCCTGTAATAGCAGAATCCCACGTATATTTCTATGACGTTCCAGGTGCTAAGCAATCTGTACTGCGATTTGGTTACCCAGCGCTTGCATATACGGATGCAGATTTTTACCCTGTTCAAATTATGAATTATCGTTTGGGCGGCGGCAGTTTTGCCTCTCAGCTTACCCAAGAATTGCGCGAGGGTAAAGGCTATACCTATGGCATAGGTTCTCGATTCTCGGGTTCAGAGTTTAAAGGTCCATTTGTGATTTCCACGGGAGTGCGTTCCAATGTGACGTTAGAGTCCGCTAAGCTCATAAAAGAAATACTGACGAACTATGGTACTGAATTCAATGAAACTGATTTGGACGTATCTAAAAGCTTCCTGACAAAATCAAAGGCACTTAGTTTTGAAACGGCGCAGGCAACGCTGGGAATGTTGTCCATCATCGATACCTACAATCAACCTGCAGACTTTGCTTTAAAGCAGCAGGAAACCGTAAATATGATGACCGTCGATAAGATAAAGCAGCTGGCAAGCAATTATATCCATCCAGAAAAAATGATCTATCTAATAGTAGGTGACGCTGCTACACAACTTGATAGAATGAAAGAATTAGGGTATGGTGACCCGATTCGTCTGAATTAATACGGTTACGATAAGCAAATTGTGATGGACCATGTATGGTGTAAAACCATAATTTCACTAAAAAAAATAAGCCTTGAAACCGAATAGTTTCAAGGCTTTTATATAAAATGAGATTTAGAGTATTGAATACGAGACCCAACTTATATCAAGAAGATATTCTAACTCTTGAAATTAAAAATTGTAGACGACTTCTAACTTGTAGTCCTTCAAGGCTTTTTCAGCGCGATCTAGATCTTCGGTGAAGCCTAGTATATAACCACCACCTCCAGAACCACATAGTTTGAGGTAATAATCGCCAGAGTCAAGTCCGCTTTTCCACAGTTCGTGAAACTGGGCAGGAATCATGGGCTTAAAATTGTCGAGAACGGTACCCGATAGTTTTTTCACATTGCCAAATAATCCCTTCACGTTTCCGCTTAGGAAATCCTCTACACACAAGTCAGTGTATTTGACAAATTGTTCTTTCAACATCTTGCGGAAGCCTTCTTTCTTCATGCTTTCCATAAAGATATTGACCATGGGAGCAGTCTCACCTACTATTCCAGAATCAAGTAAGAACACAGCACCGCTTCCCGTAGCAAGTTGCGAGGGAATACCAGCTGGCTCAATGTCCTCGCTGCTGTTGATCAATATAGGCAAACTCAAGTAACTATTTAATGGATCGAGTCCAGAACTTTTACCATGAAAAAAACTTTCCATCTTCCCAAAAACTTCTTTTAGAGTCAATAGTTTTTCTCTTGTTAAATTTTCAAGAACGGTTATTTTATGTGTAGCGTATTTATCATAAATAGAAGCAACTAATGCACCGCTACTGCCCACTCCATATCCTTGAGGTATACTGGAATCAAAATACATTCCAGCGGCAACATCTGCTTGCATGGAAGCGATGTCAAAAGCTGGAAAATCAATATCGTTAATTGTCAATTTATCAATATACTCGGTAAATCGGGCGAGGCTGCGGTTGGAATCCTGTGCTTTTTGATCAGGATTTTTAGCAATTTTAAGTGCACCCTTATAAAAGTTATAGGGAATGGAAAGTCCTTTGGAGTCTTTAATAATACCATATTCTCCAAAAAGAAGAATCTTAGAATAAAATAATGGTCCTTTCATACGCTTGTCGCTAGACTTTACTTGCGCCGTTGCCAATGGCGTCACAAATATACTGTTCATTTTGACAATACGCGGCTAATTTACTCTTAATCAATCCGTCCACCGCATTTTTGTCCTTTGCAGGGTAGAGCATATGGACGTTAGCGCCCGCGTCTAATGTAAAACAAACCGGTACATCTGCTTCCCGTCTAAACTTCCATATTTCTTCAATGATCGATAAAGTGTTCGGTTTCATAAGGATGAAATAAGGATGCGAGGTCATCATCATTGAATGCAATGTTAACGCCTCACTCTCCATAATCTTTATAAAACCTTCTAGATCGCCATTTTTCAGACATTGTTTGATTTCGGTTAGGTTGCTGTGGGCTTGGTGGAATCTCGCTTTCGCGAAAGCGTGCCCGTTCATCAACTCATGACCTACCGTTGAGCTTACTGTTTTCTCGCCCTTATCCACCAACAAGATGGTATCCTGATAATCCCGAAAGATTGGGTGCAAACCGTCCGTCACGTCCACGCCAAATTGATCTGTACTACCAGGCGTTCCCTCGTGATTGCCCCATACCACCAACGATCCCGTAAGACTACGGCAAGCACTACCTGAACCCAGCCGGGCCAGAAAGCTCGCTTTTTTCATGCCCAGATCGTGGCCAGCCAACTGACCTTCCATATCCATCAAACAGGCAGACATCGCTGCCATACTGCTCGCGCTGCTGGCTATGCCACTACTGTGTGGGAAAGTGTTACTGGTTTCAATTTTAAAGTGGTAATTGGTAATCCACGGTGAGTAGATTTTAATTCTTTTAAAAAAAGACTCAATCTTAGGTGCAAATGATGGTTTTTCAACTCCATCCAACAAAACCACAAAGCTGTGTGTATCAGCCTTTGATGCAGTAAGTTGTGTAATTGTCCGGCAATTATTAAGCGTAAAACTAATCGACGGATTTGCGGGCAACTGAACACCGTGTTTACCCCAGTATTTTACAAGTGCAATATTGGACGGTGCTTGCCAGCTCGCGCTAAGGTTTTCTTGTAATTCCGGGCTGGTTCCTAAAATAAATTGATCTTCCACTGCACTGTTTTTGATTGATGCAAATGTAGACTTTAGCTAATAAAATAATAGTTGAATCGTACTACATTCCTGTGCGGATCGCCTCAACAGGATCCAGTCGTGCTGCAACAAATGCTGGGATGATTCCCGCAATAAGACCTATAACAGCAGATATACTGGTGCCTAGAATAACGTTTTTCATGGAAAGAATAAAGGTAAAATCCTC
>JBBSPH010000076.1:0-9176 GCA_038258985.1 Flavobacteriales bacterium | reverse complement strand
GAGGACTACTACTGGGGAATGGGATTAACTGCTGAAGAAGTGGCCAATGAATACAACGTTACCCGCGAAGAGCAGGATCAGTTTGCCTTTGAATCCCAAGAGAAAGCCTTGAAGGCACAAGCCGAGGATCGTTTTCAGGATCAGATCGTTCCTATAGAAGTGGAAGAAATCTACCTAGATGACAACGGTAAAAAACAGAAACGCACGTACACGGTAACTAAAGACGAAGGACCTCGTAAGGGAACAAATGTGGAGGCTTTGTCAAAACTGCGTCCCGTATTTGCCGCTGGCGGTAGTGTAACCGCTGGTAATTCTTCACAAACCAGTGATGGTGCCGCATTCACGCTTGTGATGAGTGAAGATATGGTTAAGGAACTAGGCATCAAACCAATTGCTAGAATGGTAAGTTTTGCCGTTGCAGCCGTCGAGCCTCGTGTGATGGGAATTGCTCCTATTATCGCTATTCCTAAGGCATTGAAGCAAGCAGGATTGAAGAAAGAAGACATGGCACTTATCGAATTGAACGAGGCATTTGCCAGCCAGTCGGTTGCAGTTGTGAGAGAATTGGATTTGAATAAGGAAATCGTGAATGTCAATGGTGGCGCCATTGCGTTGGGTCACCCGCTAGGCTGCACTGGCGCAAAACTTTCCGTACAGATTTTTGACGAGATGCGCAAGCGTGGCAATCAAGGAAAATATTGTATGGTGACGATGTGTGTGGGAACTGGACAGGGAGCTGCTGGGATATTTGAGTTTCTAAATTAGAGGATAGAAGAAAGAGAAAAGGGGAAAGATATTTGGAAAAAGATTTGTTGGGAATATCCCGCTTTCGCGAAAGCGGAATAAAATTTAAAGATATCGACTATGAAAAGACATAACTATAAAGAATTAAAAATCTGGAAGAAGGGTTTGGAGATTGCTTTTGATGTGAGTGATATTTTAGAAGAATTTCCTAAACATGAACGGTATGATTTGTCCTCTCAATTATCGCGTTGTTCTGTATCCATCCCATCAAATATTGCCGAAGGAAGTGCCAGAACAGATAAATCTTTTAGTCATTTTATTGATATCTCAATGGGATCTTCTTTTGAACTAGGAACACAACTATTAATAGCCGAGCATAAAAATTATATAACGAAAGAACAATTAATCAAATTAGAAGAAAAGAATTCTGAATTTCAACGCATGTCGTCTGGATTTCAAAATTCTTTAAACAGTGGAAACCTAAAGTCTTTCCTCTTTATTCTTTCTTCTTTTATCTAATAAACAGAATCTATGTCAACAGAAACACTAGAAAAGAAAAAACTAATCCGCGGTGGACAATTTATCGTCACTGAAACAAATGCGGAAGATGTATTTACTCCTGAAGATTTTACGGAGGAACAGCAAATGATGAAGGAATCTGTCCGCGAGTTTGTGGATAAAGAAATCGTACCGCACAAAGAACGTTTTGAAAAGAAAGATTACGCATTGACGGAAGAAGTCATGCGCAAAGCTGGAGAAATGGGCTTTCTAGGCGTTGCAGTTCCTGAGGAATACGACGGTCTCGGAATGGGATTTGTATCTACGATGCTGGTTTGTGATTACATTTCTGGTGCGACAGGTTCTATTGCGACAGCTTTTGGCGCGCACACGGGAATTGGTACAATGCCAATCACTTTGTATGGAACAGAAGAGCAAAAGAAAAAATATGTCCCTAAACTCGCTACAGGTGAGTGGTTTGGAGCATATTGTTTGACTGAGCCAGGCGCAGGATCTGATGCCAACTCTGGAAAAACAAAAGCAGAACTTACCGAAGACGGAAAGCACTACAAGATCAACGGTCAAAAAATGTGGATCTCCAATGCAGGTTTCTGTAATGTATTTGTGGTTTTCACACGCATGGGTCAGGATAAGAACATTACTGGATTTATCGTAGAGAATGATGCCAGCAATGGTATCTCCATGGGCGAGGAAGAGCACAAACTAGGTATCCACTCCTCTTCTACCCGTCAGGTATTCTTTAATGACTGTATGGTTCCTGTAGAGAATATGCTAGCTGGTCAGGGTGAAGGCTTTAAAATTGCAATGAACGCCTTGAATGTGGGTCGTATCAAACTCGCAGCAGCTTGTCTTGACGCACAACGTCGTGTGATTTCTTTAGCAACTCAATATGCTAACGATCGGGAGCAATTCAACACACCTATTGCCAAGTTTGGCGCGATACGCAAGAAGATAGCCGATATGGCTACCAATGCCTACGTAGGTGAAAGTGCTTCCTACCGTGCGGCAAAAGACATAGAAAATAGAATACACGCTCGCCAGGAAGATGGCGCCTCTTTCGCGGAAGCGGAACTAAAAGGAGTAGAAGAATTCGCTATCGAATGTTCCATCTTGAAAGTCGCTGTTTCTGAAGATATGCAGGAATGTGCCGATGAAGGAATCCAGATCTATGGTGGTATGGGCTTTAGCGCAGATGCTCCCATGGAAGCAGCATGGAGAGATGCCCGCATTTCCAGAATCTATGAAGGAACCAACGAAATCAACCGCATGCTTGCTGTTGGAATGTTGGTGAAAAAGGCAATGAAAGGCCACGTCAACTTATTGGAGCCGGCAACGGCAGTAGGTCAGGAATTGATGGGCATTCCATCTTTCGATACGCCAGATTACTCCCAATTGTTTGCAGAGGAAAAGGAAATGCTCGCCAAACTAAAGAAAGTATTTCTAATGGTAGCTGGTAGCGCCGTACAGAAGTATGGAACTGAGATTGAGGAACACCAGCAACTGTTGATGGCTGCATCTGATATCCTGATCGAGATCTATATGGCGGAAAGTGCTATACTGAGAACTGAAAAGAACGTCAACCGCAGCAGTGAGGCAGAGCAATCAGAGCAGATTGCAATGTCTAAGCTGTACCTGTACAAAGCATCAAAAATCATCCAAGCAAAAGCAGAAGAAGGAATCGCCAGCTTTGCTGAAGGCGATGAACAACGCATGATGTTGATGGGCTTGAAACGCTTTACAAAATATGCCAATCTACCCAATGTGATTGACTTGAGAAACAAGATTGCAGACAAGGTGACCAGTGAAAATAAATATCCCTTCTAGGGTAAATTAAAACGTAGATTGGAAAAATGCCTTGGCGACTGTCAGGGCATTTTTTATGCATAAAAATGCGATGTATTCCGCTTTCGCGAAAGCGAACTAATCACAACTCCAAGGAATACGAACTATATTGCGCTATATAAAAAATGATGAAGAAATGAAAAAGCTCCTGCCCATTTTGTTAAGTATATGTTTTGTAACAACACTATTTGCCCATGAATACGTGTTGATTGCCTATAACTACTTTGTAAAGGAAGGAGAAAAACTCGAACTGCACCTTTTTGTGGCAGATGGTTTTAATATCCAACAAGAACGTGCGTTCCAAAAATCGATTACAAAATCCTTTGGCCTAATCAGCGCAAATGGAAAAACCGACCTACTCGCCACCGTAAAGGATGGCGACCTACCCGTTCTCGAAATGGACGTTGACTTTAAGGGACTGGGATTGATCCATATGGAACGGGATTATGCCCGCATAACGCTCGCAAACGATAAATTTAAAAGCTATCTGGAAGGCGATAATATTGAAAACGTAATTATCGATGACAGTACAAAAACCGAGCAGAGAGAGCGTTACACTCGCTACATAAAGACGTTAGTTCGAAGTAATCCCATCGCAAACGATCAATTATACAAAACGGTGGTAGGCCACGATTTTGAGATCGTGCTGCTGCAAAATCCATATGCATTAGAAAAGGGAGACTTGATCAACGCCCAAGTTCTTTTTCAAGGTAAGCCATTAGCAAATAAGGCTATTACTGCTCGCAATCGATTAGGCAATGAATCTGCTACCTATCAATATTCACGGACAGATGCTAATGGCAAATGCTCTTTTAAACTGGAACGGGAAGGAATCTGGTTTTTTCATGCCACTCATATGATTCCCTCACTGGATAAAAATGATGCAGACTGGGAGAGTTTCTGGACCACCTTCAGCTTTGGAATGAAAGAAACTGAATAGATCATCCTTACCGATGCTAGCTAAAAGCGGCTGTTTTGGTAAGAGCATTTCCTTGACTTGCAGCATATAAACTGAACTACATAACTGCTTTTTTAACTACTTTTCCCTGATGTTCGATTCGCAGAAACATTGGACCATGTGTTCAGAGTGCAAAGGCCAAGGCAAAAAAAGCCAGCGCATCAAAAAGAAGGCCCAGCTCAAATATGAAACGGCATTAGCTTCCTACATAAAAGGCGGCAGCGTGGATCAACCTCCGATTGCGCCTAAGGGTCATAAGCTTAACTGTACGATTTGTCAAGGTTCTGGACTTATTGACTCTCCTGTTCCTGTTGCGGCAGACACTGTCCGTTTTCCTAGTGTAGCCATTATAGGCGGCGGCATAGGTGGTGTGGCGCTTGCAGTAGCTTGCAAACACCGCGGGATACCATTTACCCTATACGAGCGAGACTGTGATTTTGTCTCCAGATCACAGGGCTATGGCTTGACGCTGCAACAGGCGAGTAAAGCATTATCAGGATATGGCATTATGAATCTTAACGAAGGCGTGATTTCCACGCGCCACATTGTGCACACTCCTGATGGTAATCCTGTAGGAGAATGGGGAATGAGAAAATGGCTCAGGCCTGGTGAAAGCAAACCGCCCAAACATACCAACATTCACATAGCTCGCCAGTCATTGCGTGCAACGCTATTGAATCAATTAGACCCTACGGATTGCGTGAAATGGAACCATCAATTTGTAAGATTTGAGACGAACGATGGCGCAACTAGCAAATTAACTTTCAGCGTAGATGGCACAGCTGTAACGACAGCCGCAGATCTTATCGTGGGAGCAGACGGTATACGCAGCGCTGTGAGGGAACAGCTACTGGGAGAGCAAAGCGCACCGCTTCGATACTTGGATTGCATTGTAATTTTGGGAATTTGCCCGCTATCCGCGTTGGATCTTCAAACCGAGTTACTGGATGGCGCGACTGTATTCCAAACCGCAAACGGCCATGAGCGTATTTACGTAATGCCTTATGATGCTGATTCCGTTATGTGGCAGTTAAGTTTCCCGATGGAGGAGCGAGAAGCAATGAACTTGAGCGAGAAAGGCGCAGCAGCTCTCAAGAATGAAGCGGTTTTACGTTTACCCTGGCATGCTCCTATTCCTGAAATTATAGCAGCTACGCCACTTGATTTGATTTCTGGGTATCCCGTATATGATCGTGAATTATTAAAACCGGCCGCTTTTAACCAGGCAGGTCCGGTAACTCTCATAGGCGATGCGGCGCATCCCATGAGTCCATTTAAAGGTCAGGGAGCGAACCAAGCACTTTTAGATGCACTTTCTTTGGCGCGGCGAATTACGTCAGCCTGTCGAGCCTCTGCCGAATGGACAACAGTTGACATTAGAGAAGATTTACTCCAAAAGTTCGAACGCGAAATGACCTCACGTACCGCCAGCAAGGTTGTGGATTCTGCTCAGGCCGTTGACTACTTACATTCTAAGGATGTACTTAGGGTGGCAGACGAACCTAGAGGCAAACATCTCAAAACAGGTAACACGCAAAACTGATAGTCTTTGTCTTGAGGTTAGATCCCGTAGTTTATGATTTGCTATAAGGGCTTGTTTCGCTTTCGCGAAAGCGGAATATCAATTAATTTCTTGAAAAATCCAACACTTCTGCTACTAAAAGTAACTAGACCTGGTTAAATTGCATCAAAAAACGATGAGACAGATCCTATTGTTAAGTTTAGCATTCAGTGCATTTTTTACACAAGCACAAATGGAACCAGCACCCGCAGATCTTGCCGTGGTGTATTTTGTCCGTACCAGCGGTATGGGTGGCTTAATTAATTTTACCTATGTTGACGGTGATAAAATAATAGGCAAACATGGTGGTACTGGATATGTACGTTATGAGTGTGAGGCTGGTGAACATCTCTTCTGGGCGCGATCTGAAAATAAATCCTTTGTAAAGGCAGATCTCAAAGCGGGAAACATCTACATTCTTGAAGCTAGACCTACCATGGGTCTCGTGAAGTCTGGCGTTAAATTAGTCCCGATGGATGCACAGTCAAATTTCAAGAGATTTAAAAAATTAGCCGTCAAAAAAGAACCAGAATCACTTACCGCTAATGAGATGGAAACACTCACTCTTGAAATGGCAGATGTTATAGCGAGAGGTCTCGAAAAAAATGAAAAATTAGACGAAAAAGGAGTTGAGATAGAAGTATTGAATGACGCTCATATAATTCCCTTCACCATACTATCTAAAGAATAAAATTCCGAAAATTTATAGAATTTCAAAAAAGCGTTGGATAGCCTTTATCGCATAACCTATAGTTAATCATGACTTTAAAGTGATGCCTTTTCTAACTTATGGTATCAACCACTGCCCTTCCCAACTATTCTCTACTCTCGTATAGATAGCACGCAAGTGATTGGGACGTTTCAATTGCAATAACTCCAGTGTTTTAGGAACTAGTCGCAATGGCAGGAAGTGATTTTGAGAGCGTTCAACATACTCTACGTGATCTGGATTTTTGATGGGTGATCCAGGAGGTAATTGGGTGGTGTAATCCTTTATGGCTTTAGAAGTAACCTTAGAGAACAGATGTTTGACGAGCTTGTCTTCTGTTATAATTTCTAGATGACCATCGACTCTGATCTGTCGCAATGATTTTGGATTGTAGAATAGCAGGCTAGCTTTCGGGTTGGTGTAGAGCTGATGGACCTTTGTCGTTCTTGCGTCCGTGAAGATCGTGCAATCCAACTGCTCACTTATTTCCCGTATAACTACAGTTCTAGCTCGTGGCTGCATAGTTTCATCCACCGTGGATAAATATGCGTTCTTAAAGGCATGGTTGCGTTTTGACAGTGCACCGCGCAAATCGTGTTTTAAATCGGCAAAATATTCGTCTAGCATTATTTTCTTTTAATCTGTACGCTGAGTCGGTTTAACTGGCGAACAATTTCTCACAAGCATCTAGGAAGGCTGGAATAGGTTTTCTAGGTCTGAATGTCTGAGCATCAGTAAACACCAAAGTTAACTGTGCTACGGCACAGATTTCACCAGTGCTTTTGGTGATTTCATAGTCAAAAACCACTCTAGTTGTAGGAACATTCCGTAGGGTAGTTTTGACGGAAATTTCGTCACCAAACTTGATCGGATTTTTATACTTTATATCTATCTGATAGACAGGTAAAAGAACGCCAGTATCCTCCATTTTCTGGTAAGAAAAACCTAAAGCAGACAACCACTCCAGTCTCGCTTGCTCCATGTAAATCAGATAGTTAGAATGGTGAACGATGCCCATTTGGTCTGTTTCGACATATCTAGGCTGTATAGTTAAGGTTGAAGTTTTCATTAAAATTGTGACTAAAAATTAGGTGGTTCAAAAGCCGCTGTGCATGCGATATTAATTATAAAATATCAAACCCTTTTTTAGTTTTTTTTAAGGTTTTTTATACACATATTTGTGCCGTTCTTGAGGGATCCTTTTTAAGCGATTTTTTCCTACTCACAAGAATCAAATCTAACTAATAAAACAGTGTTTATGGCATCGACTGCAGAATCGGTATGGGAAAATTGTCTTGAGTTCATAAAGGATAATATTAATCCGCAGGCATTCAAGACCTGGTTCCTCCCTATCAAGGCAGTAAAGCTTACAGATACCGCTTTAAGCATTCAAGTTCCCAGCCGTTTTTTCTATGAATGGTTAGAAGAGCATTACATCAAATTGCTGAAAACCGCGCTCACGCGAGAATTAGGCGAGGGAGCCAAATTGATTTATGCGATCAAAATGGAGAATGCCTTGAACGGTATGGAACCATTTACCGAAAAGATCCCGAGCAGCAACAGATCCATAAGCCATTCACAAAGTGTGGATGCACCTGTACGCAGCAAGAGTCCAGAATTAAAGAATCCATTTGTCATTCCAGGTATACGCCATGTAAAGATTGAATCACAACTCAATCCATCTTATAATTTTGATAGCTTTTTAGAAGGTGACTCTAACCGGCTTGCCCGCAGCGCGGGAATGGCGGTAGCTAACAAACCGGGTGGCACGTCCTTTAACCCGCTATTGATTTTTGGTGGTGTAGGTTTAGGAAAAACGCACCTTGCCCACGCGATAGGTGTTGGCATCAAGGAAAATTACCCTGATAAGACTGTCCTCTATATAAGCGCAGAGAAGTTCACGCAGCAGTTTATAGAATCTGTTCGTAAAAATAACCGCAACGATTTTATCCATTTTTACCAGATCGTCGATGTACTGATTGTGGATGATATCCAGTTTTTTGCCGGTAAGTCAGGAACACAAGATGTTTTCTTCCACATTTTCAATCACCTGCACCAGAATGGCAAACAAGTAATTCTTACAAGTGATAAAAAGCCGGTGGACATGCAGGATATTGAGCAACGTCTACTATCCAGATTCAAATGGGGTTTGAGCGCAGAGCTGAACCATCCAGATTACGAAACCCGAGTTTCCATTATCAAGAACAAGTTGTACCGTGATGGTGTGGAGATGGAAGAAGATATTATCAATTATCTGGCAGACAATATCAAGACCAATATCCGGGAGTTGGAAGGTGCAATTATTTCATTGATTGCCCATTCCTCCTTCAACCATAAGGATATTACGATTGAATTATGTAAGAAGATTGTTGAAAACTACGTTAAGAATACAAAGCGCGAGATAAGTATTGATCAGATTCAGAAAGTGGTAAGCGATTACTTCCAGATGGACGTGGAAACTTTACAATCCAAAACCCGCAAGCGCCACATTGTACAAGCGCGTCAGTTAGCGATGTATTTTTCTAAAAAAATGACCAAAGCGTCACTGGCAAGTATAGGTTCTAAGATCGGTAAGCGCGATCACGCCACCGTACTTCATGCCTGTAAAACCGTAGACAATCTTGCTTCTACAGACAAGCAATTCAATAAATACGTAGAAGACTTACGTAAAAAGCTGGCCAACTAGCGTGGAGCAGAAAATTTCCATACTAATGGTTTGTTTAGGCAATATTTGCCGTTCTCCACTGGCAGAAGGTTTGATGCGCTCCAAGTTGAATTTTACCAAATTCATGGTAGATAGTGCTGGTACAAGTGGCGGTCATAAAGGCGAGGCGCCTGACCAG
>JBBSPH010000075.1:0-9361 GCA_038258985.1 Flavobacteriales bacterium | reverse complement strand
CCATCCAGCAATTTAAAAGAAATAAAACTCAACTTAAAAATATATAAATGAGCGTTTTAGTTAATAAGGATTCTAAAATAATAGTACAAGGTTTCACTGGAAGTGAAGGAACATTCCACGCCGGTCAAATGATCGAGTATGGAACAAATGTGGTAGGTGGAGTAACACCAGGAAAAGGTGGACAAAAACACCTAGACAGACCAGTTTTCAATACCGTACAAGAAGCAGTTGAAAAAGCAGGTGCAGATGTTACCATCATTTTTGTACCGCCAGCTTTTGCTGCAGATGCAATCATGGAAGCTGCAGACGCAGGTATAAAAGTAATCATCACTATCACAGAGGGTATCCCGGTGGCAGACATGGTGAAAGCTGCTGATTATATCAAAGACAAGGATTGTAGGTTGGTTGGACCTAACTGTCCTGGAGTAATTACTCCTGGAGAGGCAAAAGTTGGTATCATGCCAGGTTTTGTTTTCAAAAAAGGTAAAGTAGGAATCGTTTCTAAATCTGGAACACTAACGTATGAGGCTTCTGACCAGGTGGTAAAACAAGGTTTTGGAATCTCTACAGCAATCGGTATTGGTGGTGACCCAATTATTGGAACGACAACTAAGGAAGCTGTGGAACTATTCATGAACGATCCAGAGACTGAAGCTATTGTAATGATAGGCGAGATAGGTGGTCAACTAGAGGCAGACGCTGCTAAGTGGATCAAGGAGACTGGAAACAAAAAACCTGTAATCGGCTTTATCGCGGGTGAAACTGCACCGGCAGGTCGTACTATGGGTCACGCAGGAGCAATCGTGGGTGGATCTGAAGATACCGCACAGGCTAAGAAAAAGATCATGAAAGTATGCGGCATACACGTTGTGGACTCACCAGCAGAAATCGGTAAGAAAGTCGCAGAAGTTTTAGGAAAAAAATAATATCGCTTTCGCGAAAGCGAACTCATCACTTAAACCATCCCCCATGGCAGATTATACCATCAATGAGCAAGTTGCAGTAACAATGAAACTGCATTATCAGGAAGAATACTCCCGATTAGTGAAAAAACTTGCCGAAATTAAGTCCATCCTAGATCAACTACAAGGTGTTGATGTGGGTATGACCGATGAATATAGTGGAAAAGCAGATGCTACTATCTCGCCCCAAAATGATAGGGGAAAGGTGGAAGCAACTCCGAAACGCAAATACAAGAAAAAGGCTGGCCGCAAGTCCATCTGGGGAAAATTCATACTTTCTCGATTGAAATCAACGAGAACTCCGCTTTCTTATGATGATATGACAAGCCATGCGATTGCTATCAAAAATCTAGAGCCTAGCGATTTTGAAAAAATTCGCAAGAAAATAATCGCTGCTGCATTCGTTTTACGTTCAAAACAGGACAAGATTGATACGTATGCGATCAAGGGATCCAGAACGAAGTACATGGGGCTCAAAGAATGGTTTGAGCGTGAGGGATTGATAAATGATGAGTACCGTAATAAAATTGTAACTCAATGATGTTATTAAAAGGTAAGAATGTAATAATCACCGGTGCAAGTAGGGGCATTGGCAGTGGTATCGCTAGAGTTTATGCGCAACATGGAGCAAATGTAGCTTTTACCTATAGCAGCTCTGAGGCTCCAGCTTTAGAATTGGAAGAAGAGCTAAAAGGAATAGGTGTTAAGGCAAAGGCTTACAAAAGCAATGCGGCAAACTTTAAAGAATCTCAGGATTTGATTGATCAGGTGGTGAAGGATTTTGGCGCGATTGATATTCTTATCAATAATGCTGGAATTACGAAGGATAATCTTTTGATGCGCATAAGCGAGGAGGACTTTGATCAGGTAATTGAAGTAAATCTTAAGTCTGTGTTCAATATGACTAAAGCCGTGCAACGCACCATGCTCAAGCAACGTTCAGGAAGTATTATTAACATGAGCAGTATAGTAGGAGTCAAGGGAAATGCCGGACAAACCAATTATGCAGCCAGTAAGGCGGGTATCATAGGCTTTACAAAGTCGGTAGCTTTAGAATTAGGTTCTCGAAACATACGTTGCAATGCTATTGCGCCAGGCTTCATAGAAACGGAGATGACTGGAAAACTTAATGAAGAAACGGTCCAAAGTTGGCGTGATGCAATACCACTCAAACGCGGTGGAACACCAGAAGACGTAGCTAACGCTTGCGTTTTTTTAGGTAGTGACCTAAGTGCTTATATCACCGGTCAAACTCTGCATGTGGATGGCGGTATGCTTACTTAAATTTAATGATGACTTGGATCTGGATTAGTATAGCGGTAATTGTTGCCGTTTTAGTGGCCTTGATTCAATATGATTACATTTTTTCAAATAATGTAACCAATAGGAAACCGTGGTTTGCCGTTATACGGGCAACCACGGTTTTTTGCATAGTATTACTTTTTATAGGTCCCGAATTTGAGAACGACAGCTACCAAACGCTCAAACCTCAATTAGTTCTAGTGGCAGATAATTCTAGATCAATCTCGAATCTGGGCATGGGTGAGGAGCTCAAAAGTATTGTAGCAGAGTTAAAGCTGGATGAAGAACTGACCGATAAGTTTGAAATTTCAGTCTATCGTTTTGATGACCAGTTCAAAGTAGGAAATAGCCTTGACTTTTCTGGAAAGTCAAGTGATATCCACGGTGCCATTACCCAGCCACAGGAATTATTTAGGGACCGCAATAAATCCATCGTTCTCCTCACCGATGGAAATCAAACTGTAGGGCCTGATTATCAGTATGCGAAAATCGATCGCAAAACCAACGTTTATCCAATAATTTTTGGTGATACGGCCAGGTATCCTGACCTAAAAATTAGTCAGCTTAATGTGAACCGCTACAGTTATTTAAACAATGAATATCCGGTCGAGGTTTTTTTGAATTACACGAGAGATCAAACGTTTACTACAAATTTTAGGATAAGTGAAGGAGCAGGAACCTTGTTTCAGGAACGAGTGACATTTACACCAGCGCAAAAATCTGTTGTGCTCAATTTTAACCTTACCAGTAATACCGTAGGCTTGCATCGCATGGTTGCCCAACTCGACCCTTTGCCAGATGAGAAAAATACCTCCAATAACAGAAGAGATTTTGCGGTAGAGGTGATCGATCAACAAACTAAGGTGTTGCTTTTAAGCAATACACTGCATCCTGACATGGCTGCACTAAAATCGGCTATTGAAAGTAACCGACAGCGCAGCGTGGACATCAGGAATTTGAATGACAATTACGATATCAATGACTATAACTTAGTGGTTTTATATGGTGTTAGTTCCGCTTTCGCGAAAGCGAACTCAACCATAAAATCGTTGGAAAAAAACACGTGGCTAATTCTGGGCAGCAAACCTGACATTGCCTACCTCAATAAAACCGAAACTGCATTTCAAATTGATAATTTTCCTCAATCTGACGAAGTTCAGCCCGTTGTAAATGATGCGTTTGCTATATTTAATCTCAATTCATTTGATTTTAAGGGGTATCCACCTGTACAATCACCATTCGGTCAAATCTCTACAAAATTACCGGTGGATGTTTTAATGTTTAAGCAAATAGGCGATGTGCCTACAGCGCAGCCATTGTGGTTTACCTATGAGCAAGATGATCGTAAATACGGAGTTTTTGCAGGTGCTGGTTTGTGGCGATGGCGCAGTCAAAGCTATCTTGATAGTCAGAACTTTCAAAATTTTGATGATCTGGTGAATTCCCAGATCCAATATCTATCAAGCAGCAAAAAGAGAGAACGATTGGACATTGATGCAAAAACTTTTTATTACGAGAATGAGCGTATCCTGTTGACCGCGCAATTTTTGAATAAAAATTATGAATTCATGAACGACGGTATTTTGAACATCGAGCTTAAAAATAAAACGAATTCTGATGTTGTCACAAGACCATTTACCAATGCAAACAACAATTATACAGTAGATTTAAGTGGCGTTGCAGCAGGAGATTACACTTATACAGTTACTGCCACAGGTGAACCTTTACAGCGGTCTGGCAGCTTTACGGTACTGCCTTTTGATATAGAAAGTCAGTTTGTAAGCGCAGATTTTCAAGGTATGCAATCCATTGCTGGTGATAGTCTTGTGTATTTACCACGACAGATGGAGGAACTAAAAGGTAGATTGCTACAGGATCCACTGATGCAAGATGTAGAGAGAAAAGAGATCACCTATCAATCGCTTATCGATTGGAAGATTTTAATGGCTTTTATCCTTATATTACTAGCTTTGGAATGGTTCCTAAGAAAATATACAGGACTTATATAAATCAATAATTATTATGGAGAAATTACCTAGAGCTGCGATTTTTGGAATCATAGGCGTTGTTTTACTTATTATTATCATCATCAAAAGTTCTGTCGTGATCGAGGCAGGTCAGGCTGGAGTGTTGTTTAAACCTTTTAACGATGGTGTAGAAACTGAAATGACCTATGGGGAAGGCTTCCACATAATTGCGCCCTGGAATGACATGATCATATTTCCTGTACGTCAATTATCAATTAGCGATCAAATGAAAGTGCTTTCTGTGAATGGATTGGAAGTTTCAGTTGATGCTACAGTATGGTACCAGCCGGAATATGAGAAATTACCGTTGCTTTACCAAGAGAAGGGTCGCGATTACGTTTCAGAGATTCTTGCTCCAGCAATCAGCGCAGCAGCACGCAGTGTTGTGGGACGTTATACACCAGAGCAATTGTATTCCAGCAAGCGTGATGTTATACAGGCAGAGATACTAGACGAAGTAAAAAAAGAATTGAGCTCTCAATACGTTCAAGTCAACCGAGTTCTGGTCAAGGATGTAACTTTGCCGGAAAAAATAAAGGAAGCTATAGAACGTAAGCTGCGTCAGGAACAGGAATCTTTAGAGTATGAATTCCGTCTAGCAAAAGCTACAAAAGAAGCCGAGCGTCAAAAGATAGATGCAGAGGGTAAAGCGGTAGCGAATACCATTTTGAGTGCATCGCTCACCGACAAAATTCTAACAGAAAAGGGAATTGAAGCTACTTTACAACTGGCTCAATCACCAAATGCGAAGGTCGTCGTAGTGGGTTCTGGCCAAAATGGTTTACCCATAATTCTTGGGGATCAATAAACCAAATTAGTTATTTCAATAAAAAAGTCCCGTATCGGGACTTTTTTATTTTTTGCTCGCTTTCAATGCGCCTGCTTGACCTTTCCAATCATCTCTATGGATTCTCCCTGGAAAGAAATCAATTAATTGGGTGATGCCATTAATATCGTGATCAGTCATATTAGCCAATTGGCTGTAGGTGTATATGCCTATCTCATTGAGTTTTTCTTCTACAAATGGACCTACACCTACTATCTTTTGAAAGTCATCTTTTTCGTGTGGCTCTGCACGTCCTAGAGTTACAAAATCAATCTTATCCTCGATCATTGAAACCTTGGCATCATCACTAAGTGATCCTGAACGCTCTCTAGTTTTCATAGCTCGAACAGGCCCTGGTCTGGATAGTTCATCAATTTCTAAACGACCTGCTGCTTTCGTTCCATCTGTTGCAGAAAAGTCATCCTTGGCACTTTTTCCAATATTGGAACTAGAAGCTAAAGGCACTTTAACCTGCTCTGTTTTGACAACTATTCTCTCCTTGGATTTGCCTCCAAAAAAATAACCAACGAGGAAGGAACCAAAGAGCATCATTATTAAAACAATATAATAGGGTAGGTGTAGTTGAAAATCTTCCATGGCTTATTTTACTGTTATAATAATGCACCGATTAGATCCTGCGGTTCCAGAATTTTGCTCACCACGAGCTACAGCTTGTATCTTAGTTGACGGTATTCCAGCCTGTACTAAAATCTTTCTTACAGTGCTTGCATTATCACGAGAAATGGCAAAGTTTTCTTTCTCATCTCCCACAATATCTGTAAAGCTATATGCATAAATCTTGGCACCAGGATTTTGATTTATGAGGCGTTTTAAATCGTTTACGTAGCTCGTAAATTTCTGATCCCCATAAAAATAACTTCCTTGGAAACCGGATGAAAACTTTTTACTTGCAATAGTGGTCGCGTTACTAATGTTTGTTGTGGCCTCAGATTTTATGGGCTTCGGTTGATTAATGGAAATGCTAGATGCATTGGCCTTAATTTCCATTAGCAAACCACCTTCTGCATATCCTTTTACAATATCCAACTGACCAAGCTGTGACGTAGTGATAATTTTAGCCTCGGCCACACCAATGTTGACGAGTAGATTTTTAATGTACTCAGCTCTTTCCTTTCCAATAGTTGTTGATTCGCTAATGTCCCTAGCCCCAGTAATTTGAACCACCGCTAACGGATTAGTGTCAAGATATCCCTTTATTTTAAGACCATAATCCCGGCAGGGAAAAGGGATCTTTACCCTGTCGGAGTTTTTGTAGATTGTAGCCACTGCATTGCAGCTCAATAAAGAAACCCCATCAGGCAAAATGACATTAAATGTAGTTGGCAGGGTAGTAGGTAGATTGTTACTCAACCCATTTTCAGTAGGAGAACTGAGTGTGTCAATTTGTATAGCAATACTATCTGTAGCCTCTACGCTATCAAATTTTTCATCCAATAGATAATCACTGGACACAGCAGCTGAATCATCAGGAAAGGAATTTTTAAAAGATTCTAGATCGGTCTCATTACTGGTTGCTAATAATCCATCAATTCCTAATTGTGGTAGCGCCAACTCCATAAAAAGAATACAGCCAGCAGCATAGATCAAAAAAACGACGAAGCCAAGTAAAAATCTTTTCACACAATTATTTTGCCAAAGATAATAGCTAAGTGCTTTAACTAAGTAATAAGTAGCCGATTACTTGTCAATTATCCAAAAATTTCGATTGGAGATCAGGTGTTGGAATCATACAGTTATCTTTTTTTCCAAACCAGTCGTACCTATTGCGAGCAATGAAATCATAAATGCTATTCGTCAGAAATTTGGGTAAAATGATAAAACCGTACAGCAGTGGAAAGATTCCAGATAGATGCTTTGCAATGCGCAATGCTGCACCAGCTTTAATGTATGCTTTACCACTTTGAATCAGGATTATACTATCAATCTTCTCTACATCAATGGAAAAATCATTAAGCAATTTCTTTCCTTCAGGACTTTGCAAGGCAGCAAATCTAAATTGATCTTTAGGATCGTGATCTATAATAAACGTAACCGCTTTGTTGCATAGATTGCAAACACCGTCGAACAATACAATCTTTTTATCGGTCATTTCCCTACGGGTTCTAATTGTTCTAAACTCACAATCGTAGTAAACATGCCATAATTAACGGTCGCTTTCCCCTTTTCTATAGTATCAATTGTTCCTATTGATTTAGAATCTATTAAGCGAACGCGTTCGTTAAGCTTAAAAGCGTGCAATGGCTTTGCTTCTTTGATTTCAGTTGCAGGAGTGGAGGCTTTTCGTTCTGCCCTGATTTTAGTTACCTTTTGAATAACCTCGTTTTCAACCTGTTTCTGTTTCCCCTTTTCCTTTTTAGCTTCTGCTTTCTTCTGTGGTAGTGGTTGGCGTTTTACATTTTCTGTAATTACAAGTTTCATCAACTCGTCCAGCAGCAATCGTTTTTTCTTGTTGTTTGAAAAATCCTTTGCTAACTGATCAAATTTTTTGCCCAATTGTATGTGACGCTGGTAAGTGTCATACAATTCTTGAAAATCCTCCAACTTTTGCTGTACGCGATCTTGTGTATCGTCCAGCTTATTTGATTTTTGTGTCGCCTGAACCTCCCTGGTTCTCAAGGATTCATTATTGCGACGTAGGTCTGAACGTTCCTTCTGCAGTGCGGCAATAGATTTGTCAAAGCGTATTTTACCACGCTCCACCTTCTTTTTAGCCTTGTTGATTAGGGAGTAGGGGATTCCGTTCTTTTGAGCAACCTCAAATGTAAAGGAACTTCCTGCCTCTCCCAGTTGCAATTGATATATAGGCTCTAATGATCGAGCATCAAACAACATGTTTGCATTCGTCATTTCTGGCAACTCGTTTGCCAGCATTTTTAAATTTGTGTAGTGGGTTGTAATGATCCCGTATGATTTGCGAGCATACATCTCTTCCAACATACTTTCTGCTAGCGCTCCTCCTAATTCTGGATCTGATCCAGTACCGAATTCGTCAATTAGAAATAAGGTCTTATCGTCTGCCTTGCGCAAGAAACCGCGCATGTTTTTAAGGCGATAACTATAAGTGCTCAAGTGATTATCAATACTTTGATTATCACCAATATCTGTCAAAATAGAATCAAAGAAGCAAATCCTACTTTTTTCATGTACCGGTATCAACATACCAGACTGCATCATTACCTGTAATAGCCCTATTGTTTTAAGCGTGATGGATTTACCACCGGCATTAGGTCCAGAAATAACAATTATCCTATTGTTTGGCAGTAGTTGTATGCTTTGCGGGAAAGTCTTTTCATCCCGCTCTCGATTTGCAATGAGCAGTAACGGGTGATAGGCATCTACAAGATCGAGCTCCCTATTTTGTACTAGTATAGGTAATGTGCCGCCTATCTTCCGAGCATATTTAGCCTTTGCTGCAATTACATCGGTTTGTGCGAGATATTTTCGGTAGACAATAAAATCTTCCGTGTAATATCTAAGGAAATCAGTCAATTCTTTTAAAATGCGCTGGATCTCCTCATGCTCTTCCATCTCCAGTTCTGATAGCTTTCGCGAAAGCGTTAAAACGCGCTCTGGTTCTATGTACGAGATGCTACCGGTCTTTGAGCTGCCCATGATCTTGCCCTTTACCTTGCGGCGGTGCATGGAACGAACGGCGAGGACACGACGGTTTTCTACAACTGTTTCCCGAATCTCATCAAGGTAATCGAGCTTGGCATAATGGCTCAAGGCTGCGCCAAAACTACCGTTGAGTTGACCGCGTACGCTATTCATCTCTCGGCGCAAATCCTTAAGAACAGGAGAGGCATCGTCTTTAATTTCTCCAAAACGGTCCAACACCTGATCTACCCGCTCTGGAACAGCAGTTACTAAATCAATTTTGCCAGCCCGTTTTGCAAGTTTCGGAAAAGGCTCAGCTGTTTTTTTGAAAAATAGAATATGTTCATTGACAGACCTTGGTAGGGTTACCAGTCGCCGTATACTTTCTTTTTCTAGGGTGCTGTTTTCAATACCAAGCAATTGTAGCTCTCTATCGATAGAATCAAAGCCATGATTAGGAATCGCATAATCACTGTCAAACGAACTTAAATATTCATGGGTATAAGCCAGTGAGATGGTTATGTTGTAGTGGTCCACTTGCGGGCAGACTTTACTAATCCGGTCTTTACCGTCGTCGGTCACGCAATATATTGCTGCTTGTTTGATGACTTTATCAAACTCAATAT
>JBBSPH010000074.1:0-9382 GCA_038258985.1 Flavobacteriales bacterium | reverse complement strand
CAAGTAGCCGTTGACTTTTGAAATCAATATTGGATTGAAAGTTAACTACTATAAAAATCAATATCTAGATCTTGAACCACAGGAAATCGAGGTCAAAAGAACAGTAGGTTTTAATGTAGGTGTCCTGGCAAACTTTAGATTGAATGATTACCTGGATTTGAGGTTTGAGCCTGGAGTAGTTTTTGCCAGACGTGACCTTGGATTCCGTGACCCATCGTTTACAGAAGAGAGTCAGTTTTTACGCGAGGTCAACACTACTAATGTGCATTTACCTCTATTACTAAAAGTGTCTACAAAACGGTTGAATAACTGGAAACCATTTATCGTGGGCGGCGTGAGTTATTCCCACAACCTTTCCAGTAACGAGGAAAATCCGGATGATAACAGTGCGGGCCAGTTTAGACAAAAAACGGGTGTTTTAAATTATGAAATGGGTTTGGGTATTGATTTTTATCTGTATTATTTCAAATTCACGCCTTCCATCCGTGGAGTTTTTGCCATCAATGATGAATTAATTCGGGATGCGAATCCTGATAGTTCCTATACAGGGAATGTCGATAGCATGTTGACTAGAGGAGTCTTCCTCAACTTTACATTTCAATAGAGCGCCGCCATTCTGCTAGGATGATCGCGGTGGCTGTGGCTACATTTAAACTTTCGGTTGCTTCACTATCCTCGCCATAGCTGGGAATTGCTATTGCTTTGCCTGCATCAAGGAGATCGGCAGAAACTCCGTGAGACTCGCTACCCATGAGCAGAATGCCATTTTTCGGCAATTGTCTTTCATACATGCTGGGTGCGTCCATGGCAGTTACCAGCACGGGTAATTTTGTCCTGGAAAAAAATTCCTTCAAGTCTAAATAATGTACTTGAACCCTGGCAATGGAACCCATGGTGGCTTGTACGCATTTAGGGTTATATAGATCGACGGTTCCTAGATTGCACAATATGTGCTTGGCATTGAACCAGTCTGCCAGGCGAATTATGGTTCCCAAATTCCCAGGATCTTGTATCGCATCGAGGGCAATTACAAGACCTTTCGTGGGTAAAGAGCCAGTTTTAATGCTTTCAACCACAGCAAGATAACCTGGTGGCGTGGCAAGATTGGAAATGCTTTGCATGTCTTTGTTGGAAATGCGTTTCACCGGCAAATCGTCCAATTGTGCTGCATCTTGAGTGACGTAAATTTCGCGAAAGCGAAGTCCTGCTTCTTTGAGTTCCCGTATAGACTTGTACCCTTCTACTACAAACAGATTTTGCTGCTCACGGTACTTCTTTCTGGCGAGGCTTTTGATCTGCTTAATTTCGTTTTTGGTAATCATTATCATTGTATTTTTGGCCAGCAATCTATGGAACGAAAACTTCACGCAAAAATAGGCCTATTTGTAACGTTGATCGTTATTTCCATCTCGTGCAACAGCATACGCCGCGTTCCAGATGGCCAGAAACTATTGGTTGAAAACAATATTATTGTCGATAGTTTAAATCCTACAGACGATCGAGTTTTCAATCTACCCATCCAGAAACCCAATCAAAAGCTGCTTAAGTTCCCACTGCGCCTACAAATTTATAATCTTGCCCGGCCTGACCGGGATTCCATTTACCTTCAATGGATGCAGGATAACCCAAAGGCGCTAAAGCGTCGTATCGCTATCCTATCTGAAAAACAAACCATGGAACTGGGCGAGGGTCTAGTAGCTTTCAATCAATGGTTGAAGCGCACGGGTGAGGCTCCAGTTTTGGTAAACAAGGATTTGAGTAAAAAATCTGCCGAGCGACTGCGTCAATGGTATTGGAACCAGGGATGGTTCAATACAGAGGTGGATGAAGAGATCGTTGATGCAAATGGTGAAAAGCGTGCCAGAGTGAATTACTACGTACAGCGTTACCAGCCCTATATTGTGGATAGCATCAATAGGAAGGTCTCTACTCCCGTAATTGATTCTTTATATGCGGCAACAAAGTCAGAGAGCATCTTGCAAAGTGGCGAACAATACTATACGCCAGACATCAATGCAGAGCGTGATCGTTTGTACAAGCTGTTCCGTAACAATGGTGCGATCCATATGGAAAAGGAATTTATCAAATTTGAGGGCGATACCGTCAATACTGATTTTAAGGCAAACCTTACACTGATCATCAAGGATAGAGAGATCAAGGTGGCTGATTCCAGCATTAGGGAACCTTTCAAGTTGCATAAAATTAGTGCGGTAAATATTATTCCAGATAATCTTCAAGAAGGTGCGAGTACGGTAATAGATACTACCATCTATCGCGGTTATAATATCATACGCAACCATTCAAAAAAATACCGCTCCCGGGTTTTGACAGATGCCGTATTCTTTGAACCGGGATTTGTCTACCGTGATCTCGACCGCGACCGCACCTACAAGCGCATAACTGAGTTAAACAGTTTTCTGTACCCAAGTATTACCTATACGGAGGATCCTGCAGATTCCACGGGTACAAATTTGATTGCCAACGTATTGCTGACATCAAAGAAGAAATACAACCTCATTTTTGGAACAGAGGCTTCCCATAGCAATATTCAAACTTTCGGCATAGGATTGAACACCTCATTTCTTGTCCGGAATATATTCCAGGGCAGCGAACTTTTTAGCCTGACCTTTAGAGGGAACATAGGCGCAAGTTCGAATAGCGCCACAGGTGATTCCCGATTTTTTGACCTGCAGGAATTGGGCGCAGATGCCAGTATTATCTTTCCGCGATTGTTTCTCCCATTCGAGACAACCGCCATCATCCCAAAATACATGTCCCCTTCCACTAATTTAAGTTTGGGATTTGTAACACAGACCAATATAGGTCTAGACCGTCAAAGCGTTACTGGAGCATTGAGTTATCGCTGGCAACAGACGCCTATCAAGAATACTCGATTTGATTTGATCAACGCACAATATGTGCGCAACCTGGATCCTCAGGATTTTTTCAACGTTTACCAAAGCAGCTACACCAGTTTGAATGATATAGCCATGGATATCAATTTGACCGATCCTGTTTATGTCAACGAGAATAATGATTTGACCGTTCCTGCTGGTACCAATTCCTTTATTACAGACGCAATCAATGGGCAGCTTAATGTGAATGAAGTCCAGTTGCAAAGTATACGCGATATACGGGAACGACGCGATCGCCTTATCCAGAACAATTTGATTATTGCCAGCAGCTACAATTGGATAAGAAACAACCGGCAAGGTATTTATGATGAGGATTATTCACGCTTCAGTGTGCGTTTGGAAAGTGCGGGAAATCTAATTGCAGGCGTTTCCAGTCTCATAGGAACAGATCGTAACGATAATGGAAACAGGCGCGTTTTTGGTGTGGAATTTTCCCAGTATTTAAAGCCAGAAATTGAATACATCAAGCACTGGGAATATGATAACAAACACGTATTTGCGATCAAGGCTTTCGGCGGTGTGGCTATTCCCTATGGGAATTCTGATAATATTCCTTTTATACGTTCGTTTTTTGCTGGTGGACCTAATGACAATAGAGCGTGGCAGGCCTACGAATTGGGACCGGGTAGCACTGGAGGGCTCAATGACTTTAATGTAGCCAATATGAAACTAGCGTTCAATGCAGAATACCGGTTCCCAATATTAGGCGCATTTAAAGGAGCAGTTTTTACCGATATAGGGAATATATGGAACGTCCTAGACAGCGAGACTGACCCACGAGCAGTGTTTGATGATCTGGGAGATTTGGAAAATTTGGGCGTGGGTAGTGGTTTTGGTGTGCGGTATGATTTTGGATTTTTTGTCTTGCGATTCGATATAGGTTTCAAAACCTACAATCCAGCATTAATCGAAGGCGACCGCTGGTTTACCGAGTATAATTTCTCCAAGTCTGTACTTAACGTGGGTATTAACTATCCATTCTAGAAAGTCACAACACCTCTTTAAATTTGCTTACTTTTGTGAGTATAAGTTAACTACCTATGAGCCATAACATCAAACCAGGCGTTGCCACGGGCAACCAAGTACAGGAAATATTCAATCACGCTAAAGCTAACGGCTATGCCCTTCCCGCAGTCAATGTGGTGGGATCAAACACCGTAAATGCTGTAATGGAAACCGCGGCAGAATTGAATTCACCTGTGATAATTCAGTACTCCAATGGTGGATCTGTTTTCAATGCCGGTAAAGGCTTGAGTAATGAAAACCAGCGCGCAGCCATATTAGGCGGTATTGCTGGTGCAGAGCATGTTCATAGACTGGCAGAAGCGTATGGTGCGACCGTGATTCTACATACGGATCACTGCGCAAAACCTTTATTGCCCTGGATCGATGGTTTGCTGGATGCTAGTGAAGCACGCTTTCGCGAAAGCGGAACAAGCCTCTACTCCTCGCACATGATCGACTTGAGTGAAGAGCCGCTGGAAGAGAACATTGAAATTTGTAAACGATATCTAGAGCGCATGTCCAAAATGGATATGACCCTGGAAATAGAACTTGGGATTACTGGTGGTGAGGAAGATGGCGTTGATAATAGTGATGTGGACGAGTCAAAATTGTATACACAGCCCGAGGAAGTTGCCTATGCCTACGAAGAATTAAAAAAGGTAAGTGACCGCTTCACCATCGCAGCGGCTTTTGGTAATGTTCATGGCGTGTACAAACCAGGAAACGTAAAACTGACACCTAAGATCTTGAAGAATTCGCAGGAATTTATCACCAAAAAATATGGTGTAGAACACAACCACATCGACTTTGTATTTCACGGTGGGTCTGGATCATCGCTGGAAGAAATTAGAGAAGCAATAGGTTACGGTGTTATAAAAATGAACATCGATACAGACCTGCAATGGGCGTTTGCTGACGGTATTAAAAAATACATGGACAGCAATGACGATTTCCTAAGAGCACAAATAGGAAACTCAACTGGCCCAGATAGTCCAAACAAAAAGTATTACGATCCACGCAAATGGTTGCGCGTGGGTGAAGAATCATTCAAAGCACGATTAAAGCAGGCTTTTGAGGATTTAAACAATGCGGGAACGTTGTAAAAGACAAAAGAGTAAAGACTCAAGATACTAGAGTCAAGAAATAAAAATCAGGGTTATCAGTAGTGAGTATAAATTTTATTGTTTTAAAAAAAGAAACTCATAACTCGTAACTCATAACTCATAACTAGAAACATGGCTTGGTTTAAAAGAGACAAAAAAGGAATCACTACGCCTACGGAGGCTAAAAAGGATACGCCCAAAGGACTGTGGTATAAATCACCTACTGGTAAAATAATTGATGCAGAGCAGTTGAAGAACAACGCCTATGTAAGCCCAGAAGACGGATATCATGTACGCATAGGTAGTAAGGAATATTTTGAGATCCTTTTTGATAACAATGAGTTCAAAGAACTTAATCCTAACATCACGTCAAAAGATCCACTCAAGTTTACCGATTCCAAAAAATATACCGACAGGCTGGAAGATGCCATGAGCAAGACCGGTTTGAAGGATGCAGTGCGAACGGCAGTTGGAAAATCGAATGGTAATGAGTTGGTTGTTGCCTGTATGGATTTTGCCTTTATAGGCGGGTCCATGGGTAGCGTTGTGGGAGAAAAGATTGCCCGTGCGGCAGATTATTCTCTAAAAAACAATATTCCATTTATGATTATCTCTAAATCTGGAGGTGCACGTATGATGGAAGCAGCACTATCGTTAATGCAACTGGCTAAAACAAGCGCAAAACTTGCCCAATTATCTGACGCGGGTGTTCCTTATATTTCCTTATGCACCGACCCTACCACTGGTGGAACAACGGCATCATTTGCGATGTTGGGCGATATTAATATGGGAGAACCAGGCGCATTAATCGCCTTTGCTGGCCCACGAGTGGTACGCGATACCACAGGAAAAGAGTTGCCAGAAGGCTTCCAAACAGCAGAATTCCTTTTAGAAAAAGGATTTCTAGATTTCATCGTTCCCAGAACAGAACTGAAAGAAAAAGTCAATCAATACCTTGATTTGATATTGAACAGAAAAATGGAGGTGGCGTAAGAGTTAGGAGAAATTAATTTTTCGGGAGCCAAGATTGGCAATCGGCAATAAAAGATTTCCGACTCGCCCTGAGCGAAGTCGAAGGGAGGAAATCCAACAATTGGCAATTTTAAGTTTCGATTTAAATTTAATCGTACACTTAATTAGTATCTTTGCAGCCGCTTAGGGCATGAATCCCGACGGCACCGTCAGATCGACTGACATACATAATATTCATTAGTTAATAATTTTGGCATGTATCTAGCACCAGAAAAAAAAGCTGAGATCTTCTCAAAACACGGGAAATCTGTAAGCGACACGGGTAACACAGACTGTCAAGTCGCCCTTTTTACCTACCGTATCAACCACTTGACGGAACACCTTAAGAGAAACCGCCACGACTACAATACAGAACGTAGCCTGGTAAAACTTGTAGGAAAGCGCCGTTCACTTCTTGATTACAAGATGAGAACAGACATCGTTGCCTACCGTGAGCTGATCAAGGAATTAGGAATTAGAAAGTAAAAATCAAGGGACCTCGTGTCCCTTTTTTTTGTTTTAGGCAGGAAACTTGCAGTGTTTACTGCAATTGAAAACATGTTCGCTTTCGCGAAAGCGAACTAAAAATAATCATCGCAACAACAAAAGCTGGTTTTTCATTAAGTAATAAAAAGGTCACTGAGCGAAGTCGAAGTGCCTTTTTAAAACGCCTTCTCACCACACACAACTTGAGATTAACGTTTAATACAAACAAATGAAACCACAAGTTTTTAAACAAGTGATAAAGATGGCCAATGGGCCTGATATCACTATTGAAACTGGAGCGCTTGCTAAACAAGCACATGGATCTGTCGTGATTACATGTGGTAAAGCAATGCTTCTAGGAACTGTAGTGTCCGGCTATAAATCTACCGGATTAGATTTTCTTCCACTTACTGTAGATTACCGTGAGAAATTTGCCGCAGCTGGTAAATATCCAGGAGGATTCTTCAAACGTGAAGCGCGTCCCAACGATGGTGAAGTGCTTACCATGCGTCTTGTTGACCGTGTGCTACGTCCACTTTTCCCGAAAGATTACCATGCCGAGGTGCAGGTAATGATCCAATTGATGTCTCATGACCCAGAGGTTATGCCAGATGCAATGGCTGGATTAGCAGCTAGTGCGTGTATCCAACTTTCTGACATTCCTTTTGAATGCCCAATTTCTGAAGTACGTGTAGCACGTGTTGATGGCGAGTTTGTCATCAATCCAAGTTATGCCCAACTAGCAGAAGCTGACCTTGAAATGATGATAGGCGCTAGCGCTGATAGCGTGATGATGGTAGAAGGTGAGATGAGCGAAGTATCAGAAGAAGATATGATCGCTGCTATCAAAGCCGCCCATGAAGCAATTAAAGATCAGTGTGCTGCTCAAGTAGCACTTGCTGAAGCTGTTGGTAAAAAAGAAGTTCGCGAGTACGATGGTGAGCGTGAAAATGCTGACATCGCTGCAAAAATCGAAGAGCTTGCTTACCAAAAGGTGTATGATGTAGCTAAAAAAGGAAGTGCAAAGCATGAACGCAGCGCAGCCTTTGGCGAGATTAAAGACGAAGTTAAAGCAACATTCTCTGAAGAAGATCAAGCAGAAAACGGAGATCTAATCTCTAAGTATTTCAACAAGACCCACAAGAAAGCAGTACGTGACGTATTGTTGAAAGAGGGAATTCGTCTGGATGGTCGCAAGACGACAGACATACGTGACATATGGTGTGAGGTAGATTACCTTCCATCCACTCACGGTAGTGCTATTTTCTCTCGTGGAGAAACTCAAGCATTGGCAACAGTAACACTTGGTACTTCCAGAGATGCAAATATCATTGATATGGCATCACAAGAAGGTGAAGAGCGTTTCTACTTACACTATAACTTCCCACCATTCTGTACGGGAGAAGCTCGTCCATTGAGAGGAACTTCACGTCGTGAAGTTGGTCACGGTAATTTGGCTCAACGTGCATTGAAGAGAATGCTACCAGCAGATCTTCCTTACACGGTACGTATTGTATCTGAAGTGTTGGAATCTAATGGTTCTTCTTCTATGGCAACCGTTTGTGCGGGAACTATGGCAATGATGGATGCTGGTCTACCTATGAAGAAACCAGTTTCTGGTATCGCGATGGGATTGATTACTGACGGTAGCAACTATGCTGTATTGTCTGATATTTTAGGCGATGAAGATCACTTGGGTGACATGGACTTTAAAGTAACAGGTACGGAAGATGGAATCACGGCTTGTCAAATGGACATCAAGGTAAAAGGACTTTCTTATGAAATCCTTACCAATGCATTGATGCAGGCAAGAGATGGTCGTATGCACATTCTAAGCAAACTGACGGAAACCATTGCTGTTCCTAACACAGACGTTAAGGAGCATGCTCCTAAGATGGAATCCATGGAGATTGAAGGCAAGTACATTGGTGCAGTGATAGGACCAGGTGGTAAAGTGATTCAAGAATTACAGAAGGAAACGGGTACTACCATCAATATCAAGGAAGAAAATGATATGGGTATTATCGAGATCGCTGGTACAGACCGTGCTAAGATCGAGGCTGCCCTTGAGCGTATTTCCAATATCATTTTTGAACCAACAGTTGGCGAAATTTATCATGTGAAAGTGGTGAAGATGCTTGACTTTGGTGCAGTTGTAGAATTCAAGCCTGGTAAAGAAACCTTGCTACATGTGAGTGAGTTTGATTACAAGCGCATTGAAGATCCATCCACAATATTAAGCGTTGGCGATATGCTAGACGTAAAATATATGGGAATGGATCCACGTACCAAGAAGCAAAAAGTTTCCCGCAAGGAAACCATGCCTAAACCAGAAGGCTGGACAGAACGCCCACCACGTGAGCGCGATGACAGACGCAGCAGTGGTCGTGATGACCGTCGTGGTGGTGACCGCAGAGGTAGCGACCGTCGTGATGACCGTAGGTCTGACGATCGTCCACGCCGCGAGAGTCGTGATGATAAAAAATCTGAGGAGTAAATCTTCAAATTTGATAAAGCTAAAATGCCTCTTGAGATTCAAGAGGCATTTTTATATCGTAGTAAAAGAACACATTATAAGCTTAAATCTCGGTCAAAGATTCCTTGAATTACAAATGGAAGGATTAGTGCAGCGACGGATATATATGAACTAATTGTAGCTTCATTAAAGAATAACCCAAACGATACCAGATAGCCTCCACAAATTGCGTATGTAAATCTTACAATTAACTTAGGCTTAAAAATAATTGAGATAAGAATATAGCCTATACCTGCCAAACATAGGATCGCCAGTGTTAATTTTGGATGGAACATACCACTAATAATTGGAATGTTATATAGTCGATATATCATTCGTTAATTTCT
>JBBSPH010000073.1:0-9385 GCA_038258985.1 Flavobacteriales bacterium | reverse complement strand
TTATCAAGTTGCACAAGAAGAGCGTTATGAGATTAAAATAGCACAACAAAATACCGCTATAGCGGAAAAGGATTTGCAAATTGCACGCTCTGCCATATTGCCTACCCTTGATGGTTTTATCAACTATAACACAAGGGAATCTGATCAAGGACAACGCAGTTTTGCCATTGACCCAGACGAGCCTACACAGCAAATAGGTATTGTTGAGGGCACAAATCAAGTGGTTGTAGCACCTAATCAAACGGGTAGTATAGGAAGCCCACTGCCATTTATTGAGCAGTTGTATCTCAATGATGGTATTTCCTATGGTTTACGTTTGAGTGTTCCTATATTCAATGGGTTTTCAGTTAGAAATAACATTGCAAGGAGCAAGATCAACGTAGAGAATAATAAATTACTAGAAAGCCAAGCAAACCTAGATTTGGAGCGTAATATCTATCAAGCATATAACGACGCTGTAGGATCTAAAGCAACATATGAGAGTTCTGCAAAGGCACTTGAGGCACGTGAGCAAGCCTTTGAATACGCACAGGCCCGTTACGATGTAGGATTATTAAATGCTTTTGACTTTAATCAATCGCAGGCGCAACTTACCAATGCACAGAGTACATTATTGAGAAACAAGTATGATTATATCTTCAAACTTAAAGTATTGGAATTGTTTAAAGGTGTAGAAGCTAGCGAACTCAAATTATAGATCATGAATAGAAAGTTACTTATAGCAATAATTGTTGTTGTCGGATTAATTGTCGGTTATTTTGTTTTAAAAGCAGTTGGAGTTTTTGGTGGTGTAGACGAGGGAACAATCGTTGAGACCATGCAGGTGAAAACTCTTGACGTCACAGAAACGGTAAGTGCAACAGGGAAAATAAAACCAGAAATAGAAGTAAGTATTTCTCCTGAAGTTCCTGGCGAAATCATTCAATTGAATGTTAGTGAGGGTGATGCGGTAGAAAAAGGAGACTTATTGGTAATGATCAATCCAGACCTGTTGGAATCCAGTGTGAGTAGATCACAAGCTGGACTTTCAAATTCCAGATCAAATTATGCACAGTCACAAGCAACCCTAGCCGAGGCAAAAGCAAATTTTGACCGAAGCTCAAAACTGTTCAAGCAAGGAGTTATTTCCCAATCAGATTACGATACCGCGTTGGCAAACTTTGACCGTGCAAAAGCATCGGAAAGATCTGCTTTCTTTAATGTACGTAGCGCATCTGCGAGCGTTAGTGAGGCAACAGACAATCTAGGCCGTACTAGTATTTTTGCTCCTATGACGGGAACTGTTTCATTGCTGGCTGTCGAATTAGGCGAGCGAGTAGTAGGAACACAACAAATGGCGGGAACGGAACTACTTCGTGTAGCAGACCTTTCCCAGATGGAGGTAGAAGTTGATGTAAATGAAAATGACATTGTAAAAATAAATGTTGGAGATAAGGCAATTGTTGAGGTAGATGCCTACCTCAAAAAAGAATTTGAAGGCCAAGTGACTGAAATAGCAAATACCGCTACAGGAACACTTACCGCAGACCAAGTGACTAATTTCAAGGTGAAAATCAGGATTTTATCCGATTCCTATAAGGATTTGACGGAAGGAAAGCCAGCGAATTACAGCCCATTCAAACCAGGAATGACAGCTACGGTAGATATCATTACGAAACAAAGCAAAGGAGCAATTGCAGTTCCTATAAGTGCTATAGTTGTTAAAAACGATACTACAAGTTCTAAATCAGGTAAGGAAACTATCGCTAGTGCAGAAAAATTTGAATGTGTGTTTGTTGAAAAAAATGGAAAGGCAGAATTGAGAGTTGTGAAAACAGGTATTCAAGACGATAAGAATATCGTAATTACATCTGGGCTAAAGCCTGGCGAAACGGTTATCACAGGACCTTACCGTATAGTAACAGATGAGTTGGAAAGCGGGAAAACCGTCAACTCTAAAAAGCAGCCCACCGTTAAGGAATCCGAATAATTACTCTTCATAAGTTGTCATGACTTACATCCTATGTATTGAAACCACATCCACCAATTGTTCAGTCGCACTAGCCTCTGAAGTTGGTGGATTTGAGAATGATTTTAATATAGCCTATTGTCAAGATCTTCTGGAGGATAATAGTGATAGTTACAGTCACGGTGAGTTGCTCCACGTTTATATTGATCGAATATTGGAGAGGAACTCCATCTCTCCTAAAGATTTAAGCGCAATCGCCATCAGCAAAGGACCGGGATCATATACGGGTTTGAGGATAGGAGTGGCAAGCGCCAAGGGTCTTTGCTATGCTCTTAATATTCCTCTCATCTCTATCGATACTTCTACAGCAATTGCCTTGCAAGCTCCACAGGATAAGGTGACTATTCCTATGATAGATGCAAGACGTATGGAAGTCTACAGCACGGTCATTGACAATGGAAAGACTGTCGATGAAACCAAAGCGGTAATACTGGAAAAAGATACCTACGAGACTTATCTCAATAATAAGAATACAGTAATCATAGGCAGCGGCGCACTGAAATTCCAAGAGCTTTTAGGTGATCTAGATAATGTGTTTATAAATACCTTACCAACGGCATTAACGATGTGCGATCTAGCTATGGCGGCCTACAAGAAGAGCGATATCATTACTGATATCGCTTACTTTGAGCCTTTTTATTTAAAGGAGTTTAAGTCGAGCTAAGTAGTTTATTTTAAATTAACGTAATAGTTCAATAATTTCGCCAAACCTTTTCCATCCTCCTCGAACCGAATATCGTTATCTTGAATGTATTTTTTTAATAATTTCTGCTTATCCGCATCCAAAATATCTAGACTATGTTTTTTGTGATTCTGAATTTTACTGATTTTATCATTTTCGACGAAATAGTAACTGGATGTTGATTTTATGCGCGGTTTTTTACTCACATTAGAAGAATACCCAGTGCGCTGAAAATCATTTGGTTGTACTATTGATTTCTCAAATCTTTGCAAAAGCAAATTAACGGAGTCAAAACCTTTTATTATTTCAAAATAACCTTTCAAGTTTTGAATCTGACTGGAGAAGTCGATGTATTGAAAACTTCTACCATCAATCTGGATAATCGTGGTATTATCGGAAATTAATGCTTTGGTATTTGATAACGAAGCTTCATCACTAAATTCAATACGATTTTCTATAATATTATAATTTATAAAATATTGAAGAATCTTTTGATTTTGTCCTATAATTAAACCTTCACTCCATTCTTCATTAAGATAAGGAGTGCCAATTAATTCGCCAGAATCAAAGACTAAAACTTCAATACTATTGTTTCCAAGATTATTTGCGATGGAGTTAGATTGAGACCTGCTTTCTTGTTGGGAAAACGCAGTAATAGCCAAAAACATAATACAAAAAGTACAGATATATAATTTAGATTTCATAAATAAGTAGCTTGAAAATTTAATAGGACGAATCAAGATAAACTTATGGTAATTTAGTGATATTTCAATTAACCTCAAATGTTATTTTTGCATTGACACGATATTCCGTGATCGCATTGTCTTTAATTTGCGCACTTTGCTCATTGATGTAAACTGACTTGATATTTTTTACGCTCTTAGCAGCATGTGCTACAGCGTTCTTCGTTGCATCTTCCCAGCTTTTTTCACTGTTTGCAAGAATCTCGATAACTTTTAAAATTGCCATGGTGTAGATTTTATAATGAAACTATAAGTTAAAATATAATAGGGATTCATCACTATGATTAACAATCAATTAGGTAAGATTGAAAGCGATCTTGAGCAATTTTAAAAGTTAGCCATTAATAGCCACGACCCGCTGGATCTTTCCAGGGATCATTTCTTTCATCATTGTTTCAATACCATTGCGCAGGGTCATGGTAGAACTCGGACAGCCACTACACGCTCCTTGTAAGATGACATTTACCTCTTGCGTTTCTTCGTTGTAACTGTCAAATACGATGTTCCCACCGTCGCTTGCCACTGCAGGTCGAACATATTCATCCAGAATCTCTACAATTTGTTTAGAAATGTCGTCCAAATTTTCAAATTTGGGAAGATCCATTGTCTCTCCAGATTCCTTTACTGTTCCAGATGTGTAATTGGAAGTTCCTATTTCGTCACCCGTTTCTATACTTTGCTTTATAAAAGACCTTATTTCATTGGTGACCTCACCCCATTCAACAATACCATGCTTGTGGACTGATATATAATTTTCATCAACATATAATTCTTTGATAAAAGGGAATTGATAAAGCTTTCGCGGAAGCGTACCCGCCGCAGTATCATCAATCGTTTTGAATTCCTGACTAGAAACCACTAACTTTTTATTGGCTACATATTTCATTACGGCAGGATTGGGCGTTGCCTCTGCATAGACCGTCACGGGAATTTTTTTAGAGACTTCTTCTTGTGGGATCAAAGCCTGGTCGCCATTTAAATAAACCTGAATTTGTTCTCCAACTTCATCTTGAACATCGTTCCATTCTACGATATCATACTTTTCAATCGCGATAAAATTCTGTGCAATGTAAACTGTCTTTACAAAGGGCAGATAAAATAATTGTTGTGCGAGTGGAGAGGGTTTGGCCTCATCGATGTTTTTGAACTCATAACTATGGTTCTTGACGAGAAACTCGTTGCTTTCAAACTTAACAATAGCGTCATTGCTTGTAGGAACTATTTTAATTGTATGTGTGCTCATAAGTCAGATCTAGGCTGCAAAGATAGCTTCACCGTCTTGAATACAGCCAGTAAGTCAAAGGAATAGCCTATGCCGCTATTTATAATTCAAATTTCCTTCTAGGTTAAGTCAGCTGTTCATTTTTCTAATGTTTAAATGATATATTTGATCTTTCGGCAATGCTCGGGAATTGGTGGTAGGCGCACATAACAATCACGCCATTGCTACGTTAGAGCCTTAGACCTTTATTTGATGAAGCATTTTTTACTTTTCCTAATCGTAGTTGCCTCCATGCAGATTTCGAGTGCCCAAGAAGGAATTCCTGTATATCAAGATTACCTGATGGATAATCTTTATTTACTGCATCCATCAATGGCGGGAGCAGCCAATTGTGGCAAACTGCGGGCAACTGCACGCCAACAATGGTTCGACCAGCAGGATGCGCCTAACCTTCAAACCTTGAGTTTCAACACTGCTGTCGGTCAAAATAGCGGTATTGGAGCCATTGTATTCAATGACCAGAATGGTTACCATTCACAAACGGGAGCATATTTATCCTATGCGTATCACTTACAAGTAGGTGGTGGTTATGAGGATCTCAATCGTATTTCATTTGGGATGAATGTTGGACTGGTGCAAAGCCGTTTGGACGAGACCAGTTTTGACCGCACCAACTTTGACCCGATTATCACGGGAGTTTTAGTAAGTGATTCCTATTTTAATATAGACATCGGTGCCTCGTATCTAGTGAAAGATTTCTTTATCCACGCCACCGTCAAGAATGCCATATTCCAGAACCGAGAGATTTATTCTGAAGGTTTTGAGAGTACGGATCAACTGCGTTTCATTACCAATGTAGGATACCTAATCGCACCGCGTAAATCTGACTGGCAATTTGAGCCGTCTGTATTGTACCAGCGAACTAACCGCACCAAAGAACAATTTGTGGACATTAATGCAAAAGCGTTTTATGACCTAAATGAGAGCACCGTAATTTACATGGGCGCTTCCTACCGACAGAGTTTTGAGGGCGCAGAATTCCAAAATGGCGCTGACATACAAGAGCAAAATTTATCTCTTTTGTCCCCTTTTATAGGGGCAAAGTTTGACAATTTTACGGTGGGTTATACCTACAGCCAGCAATTTGGCGATGTGCAGTTTGCAAGCGGTGGCTTCCATCAGATCACGCTAGGTATTGATTTCTTGTGCACTAAGGATCGCTGGAGCTGTAACTGCCCTGCTGTGAATCTTTAAGAACCTTGATCGTGTCAGAAACGAGAAAATTGCTCAATGACGAGCTTGAGAGATTGTCTCCAGTTCGCTTTCGCGAAAGCGAAAAAACCCCACTCATCATCGTCCTCGACAATGTGCGTAGCTTGAATAACGTGGGCAGCGTTTTCCGTAGTGCAGATGCGTACCGTGTAGAAAAAGTTTATTTGTGTGGCATTACTGCGCAACCGCCGCACCGAGAGATCAGAAAAACTGCCTTGGGTGCCACAGAATCGGTCGAGTGGGAATATGTTGAAGACACACTGGTAGTCATTAAAAAACTTAATGCTAGCGGTTACCAGACCTGCGCCATAGAGCAAGCAGAACGTTCGCAAAACCTATTCAATTTCGCTCCAGAGCGCAATGCCAAAGTCGCCATCGTGCTGGGAAACGAGGTAAAAGGTGTCCAGCAAGAAGTGGTGGATGCGTGCGATACGGTCATTGAGTTGGATCAATATGGCACCAAGCATAGTTTGAACATTGCGGTTTGCGCAGGAATCGTCATTTACGATATCTTCAACAAGATTAGTCCGTTGCGATAGCATCACATATTTGCTCTAAAACATTCAAGTAATCCTTGTGATTGTTGACAAAATCAAGATCAGTCACGTCAATGACAATGATCTTCAAATCGGTTTGTGAACGTATAAAGTCTGCATAGCCTTGCTGAATTTGGGCCAGGTAACTTGCTTCAATATTCTGCTCGTAATCGCGGCCGCGTTTCTTGATATTTTCCAACAGTCGCTCCTCTGTCTGGTATAAGTA
This sequence comes from Flavobacteriales bacterium, assembly GCA_038258985.1. Lineage (GTDB taxonomy): Bacteria > Bacteroidota > Bacteroidia > Flavobacteriales > Flavobacteriaceae > Nonlabens. The sequence continues at coordinate 2,696 of JBBSPH010000073.1, read as the reverse complement.
AACATATAAATCTGGTTTCACCAGTTCCTTATACATCATATTGAACAGGCGTTTGTACAGCGTATATTCCTCTTCCTGCAGGGTGATCTTGCTAAATATCAAGGATTTGATCACATAATAATCGGCTACCGTGAAATTTGTGAAGAGTTCATGCTGCGCGACATCATCACTCAATTGCTGATACCGATCTGCTAGAAAAGACATTTCTAGTGGGAAGCTGTAGCGTTCCTTGTCCTGATAAAATAATGGTAGAAAGGGATTGTCAGCAAATCGTTCTAGTACAGGCTTGCCGTTAAAATCTTCGCTCAACATATTGGCCAGGCTGGTCTTTCCAGAACCTATATTTCCTTCAATGGCGATAAAGTTCACCGCAGCCTCGCTTAGTGAGCTTTTCATTTTTGTCTTAATAAGCTCAGCCTTGATTGGTGACCTATCGTCTTCGAAACCGTTCGCTTCGGCTCCACTCAGCGACCTGTCATTTTCCACAATATCTAATGTCACTGAGGGGAGCCGATGTGAACCTTTCCGCGAAAGCGAAATCCCATTCTGCTCCACGACACCAGACAAAACAGTATCAAACGCCAGTTTTTCAATGGTCTGTTTTAAACCTGGATGCACCACATCGCCCGCAATCGCGGCCAGCGGCTTCATTACAAAATCTCGTTCCTGCATTTTGGGATGTGGAATGACAAGATCTTCATCATTCAAAACCAGATCATCAAATAACAAAATATCAAGATCGATGACGCGGTTTTCATAGGCGGTTCCAGCCTTTGGCTGGCGGCCCATTTGCATCTCAATTTCCTGTAAAATGTTCAACGTATCCCGCGGATTCTTACCCGAATGAACCAATAAACAACTGTTCAAAAAATCATTACCGTCAAATCCATCGGCTGGCGCGATATAAACTGGTGCGACCATAACAATCTCGCCCAGTTGTTGCTCAATATGGTCAACGGCCGTGCACAGGTGTTCAAACCTGTCGCCTAGGTTACTGCCTAAGGCTATGTAAATGTGATGGTTGAGTTGGGAGTTGATAGCAATTACTTTAGTGGCAAATTAAGGAATAATGACCAACTCCTTTGGTACTTTTGCCCGATTATGAAACAGCTCATAGGCAAGGATTTACGACTGGCGCACCGCATTTATCTAGTGCTGGCAGCCTTGTTTATCTGTTCGCTGGTAGTTTCCAACCTCATTTTTCAGAAGTTCTTTTTCTGGAATCCGTTTGGGTGGTTCAGGTTTGAGATTTCCGTGGGATTATTGCCGTATCCCCTTACTTTTCTGGTGACCGATCTGGTGAGTGAAATCTACGGACGCCGTAAAGCAAATGATCTGGTACTGGCGGGAATTTTCGCATCGCTATTTAGCCTTGGGATCATTTATGTGGCAGATGTTGCACCGGCGATTCCTGCAAGTGCGATCCAGGATGACACGTTTACTAAAGTATTTGGTGCGACGACACTAGCGGTGATTTCCAGTATGCTTGCGTATTTATTTGAGCAATATGTGGACATCCAGATCTATCATTTTTGGAAACGAGTTACCAAAGGCAAGATGCTCTGGCTGCGTAATAACCTCAGTACGTTTTTCTCACAGTTTGTGGACACGATGGCGGTACTATTGTTGCTATGTTATGCAGGAATATTGCCGTGGGACAAATTCTGGCCATTGATGGGCGCGGGATTTTTGTTCAAGGTGCTGGTAGCCATTTGCGATACGCCATTTTTATACGCGGGCGTGTTTATATTTAAAAGGCTATTCAATCTGGAACAAGCGCAGGAAATTCAAATTGATTAAAAGTCACATAGGCACCGCTCAGTGATCTTTATATTCGATAAGTTTAATAGAAACAAGACAAAATGAAAAAGTTTTTTAAGATTTTAGGAATCGTCGTCTTACTACTGGTGGTGGCCGTGATCGCAGCGCCTTTTATATTTCAGGATAAGATTGCGCAAGTGGTCAAGGAAAAGCTCAATGAGTCCGTTGATGCGCAAATTGAATTCGGCGAGGTGGATTTGAGTTTTATCAAGGCATTTCCTGACGCACGTTTGAAAATCGAGCAATTGTCCATCATCAACAAGGCGCCTTTCGCTGGCGACACCTTGTTTTACGCGACTGAAACCTATCTGGATATGCCGCTCTTCGACGTTTTCAATGACGCTAGCGAGTCCATACGTATCAACGAGTTGATTGTCGATGGTGCGATCGTACGCCTTAAGGTGGATGAAAATAACAAGAGTAATTGGGATATCGCTTTCGCGAAAGCGGAACAAGAACAGCCTCAAGACACCACATCAGGTTTCAACCTAGACTTGAAACATTACGAATTGACCAATTCTGAACTCTCTTATGAAGATGTCACCACTAAGAACATTTTGATCCTGACCAAAGTCAACCACAGCGGGAACGGCGATTTTTCCCTAAAATCCAGCACGCTGGATACGGAAACTACCGCCAAGGTGATTTACAGCCTCGACAATATCGAATACCTGTCTGGCCAAAGTGTAAAACTGGATGCCGACATCCTAATGGATCTGGAAAACCAGAAATATACCTTGCAGGACAACAAAGCCTTGATCAATGATTTAGAGCTGGAACTTGCCGGCTACATTGATCTTGAGGAAGATTTCACGATGGTAGATTTGACTTTCAAAGCACCATCATCGGACTTCAAGAATTTCTTTGCGATGATC
>JBBSPH010000072.1:0-9428 GCA_038258985.1 Flavobacteriales bacterium | reverse complement strand
GGCAATGGCACTCACGATGGATTTGCGCACATCGCTGGCCTCGTAATTTTTGTTGTAGTATTCTCTAATCGTTTTAACGATCGACTCCCGGAAAGCAGCCTGGTGCGTACCTCCCTGGGTGGTGTTTTGTCCATTGACAAAGGAGTGGTATTCTTCAGAATACTGGGTTTTGCTATGTGTGATAGCAATCTCAATATCCTCACCACGCAAGTGGATGATGGGGTATAAACGATCAGATTTATGAATGGTCTCGCTCAACAGGTCCTTTAAACCATTTTCAGAGAAAAATTTTTCGCCGTTATAAACAATCGTCAATCCGGGATTCAGATAGACGTAATATTTAAGCATGCGCCCTACATATTCTGGACGGTATTTAAAATTTTTGAAGATCTCGTCATCAGGTACAAAGGTGATTTTAGTTCCCTTTCTGCGGCTGGTCTCGTCAAGCATCTCTTGATCAGTCAACTCGCCTCGCGAAAATTCTGCGCTGGCACTTTTGCCATCCCGCGTAGACTCAACCCTGAAGAAGTTGGAGAGCGCGTTGACCGCTTTCGTACCTACACCATTCAATCCGACGGATTTTTTAAAAGCACGACTGTCGTATTTACCGCCCGTGTTCATTTTGGAAACCACGTCCACTACTTTACCTAAAGGGATTCCACGACCATAATCGCGTACAATTACCCGTTCGCCTTGTATGGAAACCTCAATGGTTTTTCCAGTGCCCATGACGAACTCATCGATAGAGTTGTCAATCACTTCCTTGAGCAATATATATATACCATCGTCAGCACTGGAGCCATCTCCCAGCTTACCGATGTACATTCCGGGACGCATTCTTATGTGCTCTTTCCAGTCCAGTGACCGTATATTATCCTCGGTATATTTAGTTTCCTCGCTCATTTTTATGCCTAGTTTCCCAGCTTGTAATATAGAAAAGCCTACGGTTATATAGGGGACAATGTTGGTTATTAATCAACAGATATACAGCGGCAATTGTGAACAATTTATTCTTTAGGATCATGGTTAGGGCGTTACCATCCCGCCTAAAAGCTGGATGGTCGGGCGCTACATTACAATCTTTTAATCCCGCGAAACCCGCGGGATAAAAAGGATTTCCATTGCGCTCCCTAACGCGGTTAAAATGAAAATTTTTAATTTGTTATAATGCAGTTTCAAGCAATTAGAACTACCTGTTCGACAAAGTTTATGAGCAGATATACGATTTAATATCAACTGGTTAACTGATGATTAAAAGGTACGAGAGAAATTTACTTTCATACAATCAAACCACACAGTTTGGGATAGTAACGCACCTTTTGAAAACAAAATGAGTGACCGCTAAAAATGGTAAGTCAAAATTCCAAATTATTGATTTTTCTTCAATTGTTGTGCGTTAGGGATTGCAACGTAAATCCTTTTTGTACCGCGGGCTTCGCGGGACAAAAAGATTGTAGTGTAAAGCCCGACATTCCCGCTTTTGGCGGGATTGGAACGCCCATAAAATTACTTTCTTCGCATCACTAAAACGGTGTAAACATAGGTTTAACAGGTGCTACCAAATGTTTGTTTACTTTTACCAGCATACTATAATCGACCATGAAAAATCTCTTTTTACTTCTATCATTTGCTATCGTTTCCTGCAATAATTCCAACTCACAGTCTGCCGAAAAGGAAGAAAATGGGGTAACTACATTCTATTTTATACGCCATGCAGAAAAGCAGCAGGGCAATGATCCCGCGCTTACCGCGAGAGGTGAAGAACGCGCCAATGAATGGGTCAATTATTTCTTCTTAAAAAATGTGGATCATGTCCTGTCATCGGACACGCAACGTACGCGTAGTACCGCATCGCCACTTGCCAAGGCTCAAAAATTGGAGGTAGAGATTTATGATGTAGCAGCTACCAATGGAAAAGATTTGTTGGAAAAATATAGAGGTAAAACGGTTGTCCTGATAGGACACAGCAATACGATCAACACCTATGCAAACAACTTGCAGGATGATGAGAATTATGGAGAGTTGGATGATGCAGATTTTGATCATTTCTTTATCGTCAATGTTGATGAAAATGGAAACTCAAGTGCTGTAAAAGAGTCTATGGATTTTGAATTGGATTAATGGAATCTCAACCTAATAACCCATTGCATGGCGTCAAGCTGGCCACTATAGTTGAGCAACTGGTCGAACATTACGGCTGGCACGATCTAGGCGGCAGGGTCCGTATCAATGCCTTTAATTCAAATCCATCCATAAAATCAAGCCTTAAATTTTTACGACGCACTGCGTGGGCACGGGAAGAAGTGGAGCAATTATACCTACAGACATTTCACCCCAATACCTAAAAATCAAGATAGGTTATCAAAGTTAAAAAAGCTGTAATCACTTGAAATTATGGTATTTCCTTAAGATTTACAAAATAGGTCCTTAATTAAATTTGCAGCATGACGAAATTGAAAAAGCCCCTTTACAAACGTAAAAAGTTTGTAATCCCACTTATCTTGATCCTTATTCTTGTAGCAGGTAGAATCTATCTTCCCTATTACGTTCGGGATAAATTGAATGAAACTCTTGCTACAATTCCTGGATATTATGGTCAGGTAGACGATGTAGGTATTTCTTTGTGGCGTGGTGCTTATCAGATTAATGGGTTGTTTTTGGATAAGGTAGATACTTCAGATAAAAAGAGCCCATTCCTCAATTTTCCAGCTACAGATATTTCCATCCAATGGCGTGCATTGCTAGACGGTCGTGTGGTGAGCGAGATTACCATGACAAATCCAGAAGTGACGTACGTATTTGAAGATCACGTGGCCGAAGATGGTTCTTTGGACGAACCGAGCACAGAGGTTTGGACAGCTGTGCTGACTGACCTAGTACCATTAGAAATCAACCGATTTGAAGTTGCCCAAGGCACATTAAAGTTTGTAGCCCTTTATGCAGAACCAAATATCGATCTTTTTATGAACGATGTTAATCTAGTTGCAAATAACCTTCAGAACACCATACAATCAGAACGCGTATTGCCCTCTGATTTTGAAGCAAATGCCACTACCATCGGTAACGGTAGGTTTGAGGCAAACGGTAAAATCAACCTGATCAAGGAAATTCCAGATATGAATTTGGAGATGTCCCTTGAAGACGCTGATGTTACTGCCTTAAACGATATTACACTACATTTTGCAGGAATTGATTTTGAATCTGGAACCTTTGAGCTTTTCAGTGAACTTGCCATTGCCGATTCCTATATGAAAGGGTATTTCAAACCATTTTTTATAGATACCAAAATAGTTGATGGCTGGGATAAAGAAGACTCCAACATTTTCAAAAAGATGTACGAGAGCTTTGTGGGCGTGTTTAAGTTTCTATTGAAGAATCAAGGAAATGATACGCTAGCCACCAGAATACCGATTGAGGGACCATTAGATAACTCACAGGTAGGTGTTTGGTCATCCGTATTTAACATATTCGGTAATGGATGGTTCGGAGCATTTGACAATGACACGGATGACACCATAGATTTTGAAGATGCAGAATTGGGCGCCGACAGTCAGGAGGCGAGTCGTGATAGAGAACAACGCAAACTAGAGCGCGCTAAACGCCGCATGGATCGTAAGATAGATCGGGTGGAGCGACGTGCAGATCGTCGTAACGATAACGATGATAACAGTGACGATGTAAATGTTGATGAAGAGGTAAAGGAGATCAAAAAAGAAATACGTGCTGATGTGGAGGAAATAAAGAAGGACTCCTAAGTAAATTTTAATTCCTATTCCCATTTATTCTATACGAGTTCGCTTTCGCGAAAGCGGAAGAATCACTAATACAAACACTCTTTATGAGTTTTGAAATAGCTTAAAGATATTTACGAATTAATTACTTGGACTGTTTCTGCAATCATTTGGGCATATGCGACTATTGAATGTCACATATGGTCTGGCGATAAAGTGAACTTCATGCTAGCTAAAGACCTCAATTTTCCTAAATGAAAATCTTCTCATCATCGCTATTCAATCCGTTATGTCTTTTGCTGCTTACCCATTTTCTCCTTTTGAAAATATTTGCTAAAAATTAGAAATAATACACCGCAAAGCAGCCAGGAGGGTAGCGTTACGAAGGACAAAAAGACATCAAATTGAAGAGAGATAAAGTAAAAAAGCCCAAAGCTTATCGCCCACGCTAATACGACGGCCTTATTGAATTTGATGCCAGCAAACTCCGCATAATTTTTAATTATTCCTGCTTTCTCATGGAAGAAATGTTCAAATACGATGATTGCTCCAAAGGGAGCGAGGATGAATCCGTAAAGCGCTACAAAACCTAAAAGTTGCATCGCGAAGGCCGGAAACAGACCAGCAATGGTCGCTATGGATCCTGCAATGATTGTCACCCAAAAGGTAGAAACCTTAGGTATAATAGCTTGAAAAGCTAGACCTGCTCTGTAAATTGTAGGGTTCGCTGTAGTCCAGCCGGCAAGTACTACCGCAATAATTCCAAATATTCCAATCGCATTGTTTGCAAGTGGTCCAGGAGCAACAGGTGGTGCCTCGCCATTTGCTAAAAAAGCTAATGCTTCTGGAGATTTCAAGTAGACCGCATATAAAAGCGCCGCCGCGATCCAGGCCATATAATGACCAACATACATTCCAGCTGCGGTAGTCCAACCAGAACTAGCTTTTTTAGCAAATCGAAAAACAGACAAATCGGACATACCGACGTGCATCGCTGCATTTGCGAACCAAGACCAAATAACCACATGCCAAAAGGTGAATTTTATCTGTCCAGGAAATGGCTCAGAACCTTCTCCCCATATATTCCAAAAGTCTGCAAAACTAGCAACACCTAACTGATTTAAAGCTACGATCCCACAGGCTAAAAATGCAAGTACGATAACGGGAGACATCCAATTTGCAGCTTTGGAAACTGTATCATACCCTTTGGAAGCGATTAAAGAGATTACCGCCCCTATTACAATTACTATAATTATCCAAGTGGCACCGTTAGGCATTGTATCAGTTAATTTAGGCATTTCCATATCGAATGGGATTCCTACAGCTGTCGCCGATACGGTTATCATAGCTCCCGCCAGGAAGCAGAATAAAATCCCGTTAGCCAGATTATAATAAGTCACTAATTTTTTGCCACAGATTTTTTCGAGCTGAAAATAGAGGGTGAGCTTTTTTTAACCGCAATCTCGGCTGTAAAAAATCTCCAACTTAGCACGGCCAGAAGATTTCCTAATAACAATCCAATAATTAAATCGAATGCACTGACTCCTGCAGTCAAAAATAATGGGCCTATCATGAACTCTGTTCCTGCCGCATGTTCTCCTGCGTACATTCCCAGAAAGCTTTTCCAGCTTTTCAATTTGGATTGTGGAACTGGCTCTCTCTCAAACTCACCTCCTGCTATCACCTCTATTTCTTCACTTTCCTTGCTAAATTGAGTCATGTTGCTTGGTGTTGATTAATTTTTGATTAGATGCTGTGGAAAATCTTCCACTCGTTCACAGCAGATTTGCTCCATTACTTGTTGCAGTTCAGTTTTCAATAAGGAAATGGTATGGTTTCCACCTTTAGAACCCATGGCAGAGACGCCGTACATAAATGTCCTACCCATAAAGGTAAATTTTGCACCGCTAGCTAGTGCTCTAGCAACATCAGGCCCAGAACGGATCCCGCTATCCATCATCACCTCTATCTGATCTCCGTACTTTTCTGCAATACTGGTCAGAGGTTTAATTGATGCCTCTGCAGCATCCAACTGTCTACCACCATGATTGCTAACTATGATTCCGTCCAGACCTAAACGAATTGCCTCTTGCGCATCATATTCCGAGGCCACTCCCTTTAAAACCAACTTACCTTTCCACATGTCGCGTATAGGCCTGATTTTTTCTTCATTCAAACGCCCACTAAAAGTTTCATCCATAAACTTACCCAGCTGTTTTAGGTCAAGTCCCTTCGGCGTATAGGGCTTCAGGCTTTCAAAGCTGGGAATCCCATATTTGAGTGTTTGCATGGCCCAATGGGGCTTACCTAAAACCTGCAAAACATTGCTTAATGACATTTTAGGAGGCATGCCGAGTCCATTTCTAATATCTCTGGGTCGGAAGCCGAATGTTGGCACATCACAAAGAATGATTAATACCGGACACTCCGCAGCTTCAGCTCGTTTGATAATATCGTCCCGCAACCTATTTTCTGTTGGATGATACAGTTGAAACCAAGCTTTACCTTCGGTCAATTCGCTGGCTCGCTCTATACTAGTTGTGGTTACTGTACTTAGGACAAATGGAATATTGTGTTCAAAAGCGGCTTTGGCTAAAATTTCTGGAGCATTAGGCCACATCAAGCCCTGTAAACCTACTGGAGCTATTCCAAAAGGCGCATCGTATTCAATACCAAAAAGGGTCGTTTTCAATGAAGAACCTGCATGATTTCGTAAATAATTTGGTCTTAACTGAATTTCTCTTAACTCTGACGTATTGCGGTGCAAGTTGACGTCGTCATTACATCCACCATCCAGATATTCAAAGGCAAACCTCGGTATCTTTTGTTTGGCTCGTTTGATCAGATCATCCACAGATGGGTAACGGGTATCAATTTTTATTGCCATAATTATTTTTCTATTGCAGGTGGTTCAGAAACTCACCTGATATTGTAGTGATATCAATTATGCGATCACAAAGGGTACGTGCTTTTTGAGCGCGTAATTTTTTTTGAGAAATTTGGAATTGAGTTCCGTGTCTGAGATAGATATTGCAGCACCGAGAGATGATCCCAGCGAAGAATCTGTAGTCCTCAATTTTTTATCCCTAAAATAATGGGATAGCAATTTTATATAAACATCGTTGTCACTAAAACCACCGTCCACATAGAGTCTATTGATATCATCATCCCCTATAGCTTTTTTAATGCAATCAAGTTGCATTAAAACCAATTCAATCATCAGTTGATGGTAGGCGTGCGTATACTCAGAAAAAGGAAGTTGGGTAATGCTAGCCATAGATTCTGAATGAATACTTTCCCATTTGTAGTGGTGTTTGAAGTCTTTTATTAATTCAGTATAAATGTCAAAATCAAAATTAACCTCTCGGTGAAAATCCTCCGACACGCCGTAGTGTGCATCTAATCTTGCCACTTGTATCTTGTATTCATTCCCTAGAAAGAGTCGTGTAGCCTTGACTGGCTTCCCATTGATGCGCATGTAATTAATGGCATCCTTATCATCAACATCTGTAGATATAACATCCTTAGTAAAAGGATTAAATGCAATGCTCCAAGTTCCTGTTGATACTAATATAAATTTTTTCTTAATGCTGCGAACATAAGGAAGTAAGGCAGCAGAACTATCGTGAATTCCTACACCTATCTTGATGCGTTTTCCGTTATAGTTCATGTTGATACTTGTTTCCGTAGAAACTATCGGCGGAAGAATGTCAACCAGTCCTTCCTTGTACACCCAACTGTGGTAATCCCTTTTAGAATAATCCCATACCGCTGTATGGCAACCGATACTGGTATATTCGCTCAATGGTATTCCTGTAAAACAATAGCTCAAATATTGTGGTAGGTGCAGGGAATATTTTATTTTTTTGAAAATATCAGGCTTGGTATGTTTTATCCAGTAAAGTTGTAAGCCAGAGTTTAAAAGGCTTAGATCTGCGCAACCTGTCGATTTTAAAAAGTTTTCTCTAGGACCGTATTTTTCAAAAAAAGAGGCTGCAATGGCAGGATCTATTTCTTTGGTATAGTTGTAAAGAGGTGTCAGCGGATTCCCTTCTTTGTCTATGTGCACAAAGCTGGCACCATAGGTAGAAAAATTGATCGCTTTTACGTCAAATTCCTTCGCTTTTAAAATTGAATTAAATACGGTTTTCAACCACTTTTGAAGCTCAGCAAGGTTTTCTGTTGGGTGTCCATCCTCATCTTCAATTTCGTGAAAACGATTGTATTCTTTGTGAACCTCCTTAAAGTTTGCATCAAACAAAAAGAATTTTTTGTTTGTTTTTCCAATGTCAAAAACCGCAGTGACCTCTTTTTTCATAATCATGGATTAAAGTCCCGTCGCCACTGCATTCTTTCCACGTTCTTTAATCAATTGATTTCTTACATCTAAAGATCTATAAGTCGAGACTGGATGAAGCGCACCGTTGCGTTCCAGTCTAGCCTTTTCTAGTAATGGGCGAACATCTGTGCGGTAGGCGTCTTGGAGGATTTCCTGACATTTAACCACGTCATGATTTAATTGAGCCTGCTTCAATTGTGCATGGTCAATCAATAATGCTTTCGCGTAAGCTTCTTGAATAGCTTCCAATGACTGAATCAAATCTTCCAGAGGGTCCTTCACATTATGGCTCGCATCAATCATCCAAGCAAGATCAGGGTTTTGCGGGTTGTTCCTCATTCCATGGACCAATTCATTAAAAATTAGGAATAACGCGTATGGCTTTATACTGCCTACCGTCAAATCATCATCTCCATATTTGCTATCGTTAAAGTGGAAGCCACCTAGCTTCCCCTTGAGCATGAGCATTGAAACAATCTGTTCTATGTTACTGTTGGGTAAATGATGGCCTAGGTCTACAAGCGTATAGGCCTTTTCACCGCAAGCATTTGCTAGCATAAACGATGTTCCCCAATCCTGTATGACTGTACTGTAAAAATTAGGCTCATATGGTTTATACTCAATGAGCATTTTCCAATCATCAGGAAGTCCTTTATAAATGGATTTCAAGCTATTTTCAGTATGTTGAAGTGCTGTTTGAAAATTTGACTGCCCAGGAAAACAGGAACCGTCCGCCAACCAAACTGTTAAGCTTTTAGAACCTAGCTTATTGCCTATATCAATAACTTCCAAATTATGTTGAATCGCTTTTTCTCGTGATGATTCACTGGTATTACTTAACGAGCCATGCTTATAGCTTGCAGTGGTGTTTTTTTGGTCTTGAAACGTATTTGAATTAACAGCATCAAATTTAATATCTAGCGAACCTGCTAGTTCTTTGATTGCCTGATAATCGGAAGGTAAATCCCACGGTATATGTAAAGAAACAGCTCCCGCCGTTTGTGTAAGGGAGTGCAACATTCCTATATCTTCAATTTTCTGTTCTAAGCTGGACGGTTCACCATGAAAGGAAAACCGGCCAAATCGAGTACCTCCAGCGCCCAAAGCCCAACTTGGAATCGCAACTTGAAAATCCGACAATTGTTGAATCAGTTTAGAAACATCGACGCCTTTGTTCGTCAAATTATTCGCTAGAAAATCAAAATTGGACTGATGGGTCTCCAAACTTTTTTTGTTGCAATCGTGGATATGTTGGTTGGTAATGCGCATATGTAATAGTTTAAGTAAACTTTTCCATGTGCCTGAGCAGTTAGAATAGTTTCCGTGTAAAAATTAAGTGAAAGTTATCTTACAAAGGC
>JBBSPH010000071.1:0-9441 GCA_038258985.1 Flavobacteriales bacterium | reverse complement strand
CAGTCGAAAGCTACCTCGTAGGTTAAAAGTCCTCCTTCCAATAGAGGTCTCGACTACGCTCGACCGGGCATTGGTTTTAAACCTTCACTACCATTTTACCTTTATTCTTGCCGTCGAACAGGTCTATAAATGCTTGTGGAATTTCTTCGAATCCTTCGACAATTGTTTCTTCATAGGTCAATTTACCTTCCTGCAACCATGCGCTTAATTGCTTGATTCCCTCTGAAAAACGATCTTCAAAGTTTCGTACGATAAAACCTTGCATTTTGACACTTTTCTTCACTAGAGTAGTTTCCAACCGCGGCCCTGTAGGCTGCTCAGTTTCATTGTAAAGTGAGATGGCTCCACAATTCACTACACGGCCAAATCTATTGATGTTATTCATGGCAGCATCCAGCGTATAACTACCCACATTGTCAAAATAAATATCCACACCATCTGGCGCAGCCTGTTTGATGGCGGCAGACATATCATCCGTTTTTTCATAATTGATCGCTGCATCAAAACCGAATTTCTCTTTTAACATCGTTACTTTCTCATCAGTCCCAGCAATACCAATGACGCGACAACCTTTAATTTTGGCAATCTGTCCCACTACAGATCCAACTGCGCCAGCTGCGCCAGACACTAGGACGGTCTCTCCTTTTTTGGGCGCACCTATCTCTGTCAATCCAAAATAGGCCGTCAATCCAGTCATTCCCAAAATTCCTAGATAAGCACTCAACGGTACTTTTCCTTTCTCTACCTTCCTCAAGTTTGACGCCTCACTAGTTTGGAATTGTTTCCATTGCATCATTCCGGTTAAAAAGTCTCCTTTCTTGAAGTTATCATTGTTACTTTCCACCACTTCCGCAACCACTGCAGACTCTACAGGTTCATTCAATTGAAATGGTTCCACATAGGATTTTTCGTCACGCATTCTACCTCTCAAATATGGATCTACAGACACGAATTTAGCTTCCAGTAGGACCTCTCCCTTTTTAGGTGTGGGTTTTTCTTGATCTGTAAATTCAAAATCAGTGGTTTTGGGAGTTCCCTTAGGTCGGTTCTTTAAGAGTATGGTTTTCATTATTTTTCTTTTCACTCAAGGTAAGACTTGCGGGATCTTTCTATTCTTAGAACGATCTTAAACTTGCGGGATGTTGTCTTAAAAAAGTTGAATATCATTATTACTGTAAATGGAATAAGTTCGCTTTCGCGAAAGCGGACAAACCACAACCATAAGATTATATGATAAAAAGAAGTACATTAGTATATAATTAAATGATATGAAAACAGTATCACTAAAAATTGAACAAGATATATTTGAAGAGACTCAGGCGGTCTTGTCCGTCCTTAAAAAATCACGCAACCGCTATATAAATGAGGCCCTTGACTATTACAATAAAATTCAAAAACGGAAATCCCTGAGGGATGAATTGCATCGAGAATCACTTTTAGTGCGTGAAAATTCCATGAGAATACTTAAGGAATTTGAAGCAATTGACGATGAGGGTTAAAAAATTTGACCTTTGGATTGCAGATCTAAATCCGGGCAATGGAACTGAACCAGGTAAAAAACGTCCCGTTTTAATTGTACAGAGCAATTTTTTGAATGAGATTGACCATAGTTCGACTTTGATTTGTCCACTTACAACCAGTATAGTTCCTGGTTTACATCGGTTGCGGGTTCATTTGAAAGAAGGAATTTCTGGTCTGGAAAAGCCTAGCGATATTCTCATAGACCAAATGCGATCCATTGATAACCGCAGATTGGTTGAAAAAATCGGCAGTGTTGCAGTAGAATATCACGCTAGGATAAATAGAAACTTATTGGTGGTTTTAGATATAGAAGTTTAAATGGCTCTCCAACCTACCAATTCAGCTGTGCTCTTTCAAAAAGTACCATTTACCGGAGAATCTTGTTCCAATGCTTCCTACAAATAATGTATAGGAAGTACTCCATTTAATTCTGCTTTCTCGAAACATGCCTGTCATACCTCTGGCAGACAGGGCAAACCATCCCCAAAAATTAAAGCATAAAAAAAGACCTGTCTACAAGACAGGTCTCAATAATTATGTTGATGTTCTTAATTCAAGAGCGCATCAAGAGCATCTGTATAAGCATTTTTAGGAGCTACGCCCACCTGGCGACCTACAACCTCACCATTTTGGAAAACCAAAACAGTTGGAATGTTACGTACACCATATTTTGCGGCGAACTCTTGGTTTGCATCTACATCCATCTTACCTACGACAGCTTTGTCTGAATATTCTTCTGAAACTTCATCAATAATAGGCCCTACCATACGGCAAGGTCCACACCACGCTGCCCAAAAGTCCACCAATACTGGCTTTTCACTCTTTAGGACTGTTTCTTCAAAATTTGCATCTGTTATTTCTAGTGCCATGATATTTTCTTTTATGAGTTTCAAATTTAAGGAAAAGGCGGTCGATATTTCTTAAAGCTATATTAGACTTGCCTATAAAGCTATGCGATTATGCGATTACTCATTGAGACCATAGCCTATTTCTGCCTCGTCCAATAAGCGTAAAAGCTCTGCGTTGACATCTACCTTTTGCAGTCTGCTGGACATATTGATGGATATTTTCTCCTCATGGTCCTTTAATTTAAAGTACAGTCGTTGATCTCCCTTGTGCTTTTCTAGCACCTCTTTCAATATTTCTACCCTTTTCTCCATCACCTCACTTACGTGAAATTCAATAGTCAAGGATTTTGCTGCGCTCGACATGACATCCTGTAGTTGTTGCATGTGAGTGAACAAAATTCTGGGATCCCGTGGTTGACCGGTGTTTTTATCAATCCAGCCTTGTTGCACCTTGATCTTTGCATGCAAGAAACTATTAGGTACCAAAAAATGACGGAATTTCAAATAATCCTCGCCAAAGAGCCTAAACTCATAGGTGTCATTGTAATCCTCTATCACAAAGGTTCCCCATGGTTTGTTTGCCTTGCTTACCAGATGTCGACATTCAGTTACTACACCGCAAAAGCTCAAATCACGACTAATCAACTGATTCAAATCTGCCAGTTCTGAGAGGTTGCAGTTGCAGAAAAACTCTATCTCTTTTTTATAATCATCCAAAGGGTGACCAGAGATATAGATACCTACCACTTCTTTCTCCCGCTTTAATTTCTCCATGGTTCCCCAGTCATCACAGATGGGCAGCTGTGGCTCTGGAATCTGTACATCACTCGATTCACCGAACAGACTTACCTGAGCACTGTTCTCATTCTCTTGATGCTTTTGGGCATATTTGACTACTTGCTCTAGAAAAATCTGACCATTATCTGATTCATGAAAATACTGTGCACGATTTTCACCATTCAATCCATCAAAACCACCGCTTAACGCTAGTGCCTCAAAAGACTTTTTATTGGCAGCCCGCAGATCGATGCGCTTTGCCATATCAAAAATGCTGATGTATGGTTTTTCCTTGCGGTTTTCAATGATCGTCATTACGGCGTTGTGTCCCAGACCTTTGACAGCACCCATTCCAAAACGAATGGCTCCCTTTGCATTTACAGTAAACTTATAGTTTGATTCATTGACATCTGGACCCATTACATCAAGTCCCATGCGGCGGCACTCATCCATAAATTTGGTCACGTCCTTGATCTGATTCATGTTATTGGACAGCGTTGCTGCCATGAATTCGGCTGGATAGTTTGCTTTCAGATAAGCTGTTTGATAGGCGATCCAGGCATAACACGTCGAGTGTGATTTATTGAAGGCATAGGACGCAAAGGCTTCCCAGTCTTTCCACACTTTTTCCAAAATAGTTCT
Source organism: Flavobacteriales bacterium (assembly GCA_038258985.1). Classification (GTDB taxonomy): domain Bacteria; phylum Bacteroidota; class Bacteroidia; order Flavobacteriales; family Flavobacteriaceae; genus Nonlabens. The sequence continues at coordinate 5,653 of JBBSPH010000071.1, read as the reverse complement.
ATCGTGGCCATTTCCCTCTCCTGCATCGAGGAATTGCGGCTTCATTTTTTGTAGTGTAGACATCTGCTTTTTACCCATCGCCTTTCTCAAGACATCTGCATCACCTTTGGAAAAGTTGGCGAGCTTTTGCGAAAGCAACATCACCTGCTCTTGATAAACGGTAATCCCATAAGTTTCCTTGAGGTATTCTTCCATCGCATCTAGGTCGTAACTTATTTCCTTGCGTCCATGCTTGCGGTCAATAAATTCTGGAATGTATTCCAACGGTCCAGGACGGTACAATGCGTTCATGGCGATCAGGTCTGCAAACTGGGTAGGCTTAAGCTCTCGCATGTACTTTTGCATACCCATACTTTCATACTGGAAAATGGCAGTCGTCTCGCCGCGCTGGAAAAGTTCATAGGTTTTCTCATCATCTAGCGGGATAGCTTCAATGTCTAAAGCTATATTGTGTCGTTCCTTAATAATCGCGATCGTGTCCTTGATCTGGCTTAAGGTTTTCAATCCTAAAAAGTCCATTTTCAACAGTCCCGCATCTTCCACGACGTTGTTGTCAAATTGCGTTACGTAGAGATCTGAATTCTTTGCGGTTGCCACAGGAACAAAGTTGGTAAGATCGTCTGGTGTAATAATCACACCACAGGCGTGCACGCCTGTATTCCGAACTGATCCCTCAAGGATACGTGCCTGTTTGAGCATTTGGGCGGTTGGGTCGTTACCCTCTGCAAGGCTGCGCAGTTCCCGTACCATACCTACATCATCACCTCTAAAGCTGCCACTTATCTGGTTGTCTTCAAGGGCAAATATCTTTTTGAGCTTTGCGAAATCTGGAATAAGCTTTGCGACTCTATCTGCATCCTGCAAGGGCAGATCTAATGCACGAGCGCAATCCCTGATGGCAGATTTTGCTGCCATGGTGCCATAAGTGATGATCTGTGCCACCTGATTAGCACCATATTTTTTAATAACGTAATCCATGACTTTGTGACGATTCTCGTCATCAAAATCAATATCAATATCAGGCATGGAAACCCGGTCTGGATTAAGGAAACGCTCAAAAAGAAGATCGTAATGTATGGGGTCAACATTGGTAATCTTCAAACAAAAAGCGACCGCACTTCCCGCGGCAGACCCACGACCTGGACCAACAGCCACGTCCATTTCTCGTGCAGCCTTGATAAAATCCCAAGTAATAAGGAAGTATCCTGGATAGCCGGTTTTGGCAATAACCGAAAGCTCAAAATCCAGTCGTTCCTTAATATCATCGCCCATGTCTGCACCGTAACGCAGCACAGCTCCTTCATACGTCAAATGTCTTAAATAGGCGTTTTCTCCATTTTTGGTTTTGTTGGTCGCATCACTTGCATCAACAAATTCCGTTGGGATATCAAAAGCTGGTAGCAATACATCCCGTGCAAGTTCGTATGCCTCTATTTTGTTGACTACTTCTTGAACGTTTAAAATCGCTTGTGGTAAATCCTTGAAGATTTGCTTCATCTCGTTACCACTCTTAAAATAGTATTCCTGATTAGGCAATCCATATCTATACCCACGACCTCGTCCTATGGGCGTAGCCTGTTTTTCATTGTCTTTTACACATAGCAGGATATCATGCGCATTAGCATCTTCTTTGTGTATGTAATAAGTATTGTTAGAAGCAACAATCTTTACATCATGCTTGGTGGCAAGTTCTAGTAATACGGCATTAGCGCGTTGCTCATCTTCCTGATCATGCCTCATAACCTCTACATAAAGATCTTGACCGAATTGCTCCTTCCACCACAACAAAGCCTCTTCAGCTTGTTTTTCCCCAACGTTTAGGATTTTTGAAGGCACCTCACCATATAGGTTTCCTGTCAGAACAATTAAGTCGTCCTTGTATTCTTCTATAAGTTTTTTATCGATACGCGGCACGTAGTAAAAACCTTCGGTGTAAGCTTTACTGGACATTTTGGCGAGGTTATGATAGCCATTTTTATTTTTGGCCAGCATAACGATTTGGTACCCATTGTCCTTAATCGACTTGTCGTTCATGTCTTCGCAGACTTGAAATTCACAACCTATGATTGGTTTTATAGGCTTCAATTGCGTTTCTGAATCGCCAGAAAGACTGGCGTTGTGTGCTTTTACTGCTTTTACAAAATGAAACGCGCCCATCATGTTTGCGTGATCCGTCATCGCCACCGCCGGCATATCATTTGCCGCTGCCGCTTCTACAAGATCCTGTACGCTTGCCGTTGATTGTAATATGGAAAACTGGCTGTGGTTGTGTAAGTGCGAGAATGGCGCTGCGCTCAACTCATCCAGATTGTCTGCAATTTCTGCCTTAGAAATCCTTGGTTCCTTATCCTCCACCAATCGTGCAGAAGCCTTCTGAAGATTTGTATGCTTTATGCCTACCGGTTGGATGGTGGTTGGGTTGCTTTCGCGAAAGCGGACTAAATAACTTTCATCCTGCTTTAATTGCGCAACAGTATACTGCTGAAGCCGCACCAACTCAAAGAAACAGCGTGTGGTTGCCTCCACATCTGCAGTCGCGTTGTGCGCCTCATTAAAGGATTGCTGGAATAGAAATTCATGCAACTCTGACAGCGTGGGCAGCTTGAACTTGCCGTAGCGGCCACCAGGAAGCTGGCACAACTGTGCGGTATGCTCGGTACAGGTGTCGAGGACGGGAAGTTTCTGTAGTTGATTTGCTATCTTGGTACGGACAAATTCGGCTCCCGTTACATTAAGGTCAAATTTTAAATTTTGACCTACCACAAAATTGGTCATCTCTAGGGCATCGCTGAATTTTTCCAGCACTTCTCGCAATGGGAGGCCTTCCTTCTGGGCAAGCGCGGTGGAAATCCCATGAATACGCTCTGCATCATAGGGAATATCATAGCCATCTGGCGAGATCAAATAATCCTGATGATCGACAATATTGCCCATAGCATCATGCAATTGCCAGGCAATTTGAACTACTCGCGGCCAGTTATCTGTGTCTGTGTAGGGAGCATCCCATCGCTTGGGAAGACCAGTGGTTTCAGTGTCAAAGATTAAATACATGTGGCTTGCGTGGCGTTTGATTCAATTTGCAGATGTCTGATTGTCTGTAAGTTGAAATTTTATGATGGTAAAAATCGGGAATGCTAAAGATAAAGAAAGCGTCTATTCCCATCGCAATCGTTTTGTCACAACAAGTCAAAGTTTATGCACAAAAAAAATCCCATTCCAGTGGAATGGGATTATGTTTAAAATATCAACTGTTTTAATGTGCCGACTCCATTACATTAATACTTTTCAATGTACTTTGGATTCTATCCCTGTGTTTTGTCAGAATAGTTTTAGTTGAAGCTGGTAGCGTAGAATCGTTGATGATTTCAGTGTATTCTTCTACGGCTTTCTTCTCTCCACGAATTGCTTCTTCCAACATTGCTTCTTGATTATCATTGGAAAATGTAGACTTTATATTCATCCACATGCGGTGAGCATCACCTTTCAAACTCGTTCCTTTTTCGGGCTCTTGTCCGAAAGTTTTCATTTCAGTTTTCAATTCGTGCCCGAAATTATACCGCTCTTTTTGCTGGGTGTCAAAGAAATTTTTCATTCTTGAATCCTCTACCTTTTCTTTAGCTAGCTTATAGCCAGCTTCGGCATCATAATTTTTCTCTAATAGTTCGTTTAACTTATTTCCTATGTTGTCTGTGTAGTTCATAATATTAGTTTGTATGGTTTGTAATTACTTTAGTATAACCATATACTAAGCTTAAAACATGCTGATTATCATTAGTTTAAGTAGACCTTATTGCAATCTTAACATATGAAGGCCACAAACCAACTTTATGTTAATTAAATTAACAAATGTTATCGAAAATAAAATCCCGCCCAATAAATATTGAACGGGATTTTGAATCAATTGGTAAATCAGTTGTTGATTACCACGTCTTTTCCATCGACTTTACGGAAGTCAAAGCACTTTGAATATTATCTCTGTGTTTTGTGAGTACCGCTTTTGTTGATGGTGGCAATGTACTCTCGTTGATGATTTCATTGTATTCCTCAACCGCAGTTTTTTCACCACGTACCGCTTCTTCTAGCACACTTTCTGCCTCGTTTGCAGAGAATGTTGATTTGATGTTCATCCATCCACGGTGTAGATCTCCAGCAACACTAGTCCCTTTGTCAGGCTCCTGACCGAAGCTCTTCATTTCGGCTTTCAATTCGTGACCGAAATTATATCGCTCCTGTGCCTGCTGACCGAAAAACCCTTTTAATTGCACATTATCCACCTGCTCCGCAGCAGTTTTGTATCCTGCTTCTGCATCATAGTTCTTTGTCAATAATGCGTTTAATTTTTTTCCTACTTCGTCTGTATAGCTCATAATAATTTATTTTAGTTGTTAATTGTTTGACGAATTTATATCTATGTGAGTTAATTCATACAACTGTTAGCAATCGTTTGGCTCAAAATTATAGCTGTGTTAACTATTAGGCAGTTTATGGAAGGCGATTTGTTAAATTTTTAATGCTGTAGCCTTAGTTGTTTGAGATGAGGTGATAGTGGTTTTGCTCTTCTGGAAAACTCGGCCATTGAAGATCAGCGTCTTGTCGCGGGAATGTGATGCGCTAACCAATCAGAAAACCTTATTTATCACAATTTATTTAATATCAGCATGTTACACTTTTTGAATATTTCGCATCCGCCCTTCTTTCACCATATTCTTGAAACATGATTTGAGTCACTTTCTGGTCGAGGGTTGTGGTTAAATGACGCTTTCGCGAAAGCGAAATGACCACAGGAATGTTAACAGTGAACCAACTTACTGCACATTCAAGTGTAGGAAACCGACTATTAAAGCCTCTTTTTTCCAGTCTCATTCTAGCCTGCAATGCTTGTTGATAAGAATGTGAAGAAAGCAAGCCTTAAACGACTACAAAAACAACCGTCAATGACGAATTTTAAATTTTAACCACAGAAGTAAGTTTAGGCCATGGAAATTACCCAGATAAGGAAGAGAGATTTTAGCGTCAAGAATTTTGATCTTGACAAGATTACAAATGCAGTATTCAAGGCGATGGCAGCGGCAAATTCAGGTACCCGCGAAGAAGCCCAGAACGTTGCGTTAGCAGTCTATAAAACATTGATGAAGCGCAGGGAAATTGATCCTAACTATATCCCTACCATTGAGCAAGTGCAGGATATTGTGGAGAACAGACTGATGGAGACGGAGTTTCACGAGGCGGCCAAAGGCTATATTCTCTATCGTAACCAGCGTGCCATTGAGCGCAAGACCGATATTTTTGAGAAGCGCGTGAACCTAAAGCCCTATGAATACCCGCAATTGTATGAATATGTGCCTGCCATTAGACATTCCTACTGGATCCATACAGAATATAACTTTACGAGTGACATCCAAGATTTCAAATCGAGGCTAACTGATGTTGAGCGCAGCGTGATTACCAACACCATGCTAGCCATCTCTCAAATTGAGATTGCCGTTAAATCCTTCTGGGGTGATTTGTACCACAGAATGCCAAAACCAGAAATAGGAGCCGTGGGATCCACTTTTGCAGAAAGTGAAGTACGTCATGCAGATGCCTATTCCCACTTGATTGAGATCCTAGGATTGAACGAAGAGTTCAAGGCGCTTAAGAAAAAACCAGTGAT
>JBBSPH010000070.1:0-9473 GCA_038258985.1 Flavobacteriales bacterium | reverse complement strand
TGGTCGTTGCTGCTAGAAATAGGAATTATAGTTTACCAGGCGTCACAAGGAATACCTTCCCACTATAATCAATCAACTTTAGTTGATGGATTGCTATTTGCGGCTATGGGAGTACTCATTGGCGTCAACGTGTTTATCATGCTACTGTTTATCATTGAGACGATACGTTTAAAATTAAAAACCACCCAGGCCATCCAGTTTGCTATTTTATTGGGTTGGATCGTTATTGTTATAAGTAGTTGGATAGGCAGTCAAATGATCAGTCAAATGGCGCATACTGTGGGAGTTGCTGATGGAGGTTCAGGAATCCCGTTTTTAAACTGGAGTACGATAGGCGGAGATTTAAGGATCGCTCATTTTTTTGGTTTACATGGGCTTCAAATTATTCCCCTTTTTGCTTTCTTTTTATCTCTTCAATGGAAAGCGTCCACACGCAAGCAGGTTATCGTGGTTTTATTGTTCACAGTCTTATATTCATCATGGATAGCTTATACCTATTTTCAAGCGAGTCAAGGATTACCATTAATACGATGGTAATCAAAATATTTACAAAAGATAAATGAATCATAATATATATTATGTCAAATAGAATAAGTTGAAGTGTATGCGGTTCTCCATTTTTACGATTATATACAATTAACGTTCTATTCCTCCTGTACATCTACCACACGACCATGGTATTCAATTCTCGTACGCGTATTGCTGTTGACATAAATAGTTGCATTCCCGTTAGTGAATAGAGTGATATCAACATTAAAACTATCAACGCCAGATTTATTGGCATCATACGTTATGGAGTATTGACGTTCGCTTTCTTGTTTCTTGACCATATAATTTTCTGGAGCCAGGTCAAAGTAAATCCCTGCATCTTCATTTGAGTTGCCATAACCACCGCCCTGACGTCGTTCACCAAAATACGGCAAGTTCGCCACCACACGATCTTCTCCCAATTGGATAAAATTACCGTCACCCGATAGATCAATCCTGCCAGCATTATCACCGTTTCTAATCAGAATAGAATTGAGCACTTGTTGCGTTGCAGCTGTATTGAACGGGAACGCCGCATTAACTTCTATGCGCAATTCGCCTTCTTGAAGTCGTTGACCTAATTGATCAAAATCTGCTGCTGTACCTATATTTTTTACGCCGCATCCCGTTAAGGTCAGCAGGGTCAAACATAAAAAAGTAAGTTTTTCGAATCGGTTGGATATCAAGATGTTCATAGCAATTGATTTCGATGAAAATTAGATGATTTCCTTTATTTATAGGTATAAATAGATCTTAAAGTATGGATGATTTTGCATCCCTCCTATTAATTGGAATACCTGTAGTTGTGCAGTTTGGTTTTATTTCAACCTCTACATCTTCATCAATTTCTTCAGTTCATGAATTTTTTCTGATCTGTAGGAAACATTTTTACGCTTTCGCGAAAGCGAACTCCGTCAAGACCGGCTGCAAGATGAAGTAATTGGTTCTCTAACAGTAATTGTGTTGCAATAAGCCGTTCAACGTGAAAGGATTGGCCTCCAGATAGGGAAGTCTCCACTAAGCAGCGAGATTTCACCCATTCCTAATTCCCTTAAAATATCACTAAATCATTGCTAATAATTGATTAAATTAGGGAGTATTAAGCGCATTGCTTTTTATCTTCCCTTAAAATTATAATTATTATGTCTATAAACTTCAACTACCAACACGTCACCGGCAGCAAAGAACTTGAGGCCTTTACTGAAGAAAAATTACAACCCATATTTGAACGTTACAATTGGGTGACAAGAGCAGATGTTTTCTTTAGAGCCGAAAATACATCTAGCCGTGAGACTGGAATGATTGCAGAAATCAGATTAAGCGCTCCAGGGCCAAGACTTTTTGCAGAGGAATCCCACGATACATTTAAGGAATCTGTAAGTAAAGTAGTGAGCCAGCTAAAAACGCAATGTGAGAAGCGCAAAGCAGATATTATTTCCCATTGATATGATAAGCATAGCGACAAATGATCGGGAGATCATATTATTATACAATGCCGATATAAAAAATCATAGAGAGGTTTTGGCCTACGCAACATCTGCAGATGTTCCCCTCAACGCACTAAATATTCTTCAAGAAAGAATAACTGGTACATTGTGGAGCGAGATTGCAGATTTAATGGGCAAACAGGTGAAGGATTTATTGCACACATCACATGCATCCTTTACCCAGAAATACGGAGATAACGTAGAACTTGACAATGATGGAGCGATTAAAATCCTCCAAAATGAACCAGATTTATTTATTTTTCCTATCGCCATGCGTGGAAAAAAAGTAATAGAGGCAAAAAATTATGCTGACATTACACAACTATTCGGAACGGACACTGCTAAGGTCAACATTCCTTAACAATATGTATATTTACACTACAAAATCCAGCTGCAATTGCTGGATTTTTTTATAACTAAACACGAGATATTTAATGATAGTTTGGATTTCATTTATTGTTTTGGTCAGTATCTTTTTAGCGCTTGATCTCTTTGTTTTTAATAGGAATGCCCATGTAATTGATACTAAGGAAGCATCAAAATATACTGCCTTATGGGTAGGCATTGCGTTAGCGTTTACCGGAATGGTATATCTGATCTACGATAATGAGTGGATTGCCAATCCAGATAGTTTGACCGCAGGTACCGCTGCCCTTAAATATGTAACCGGATATTTGATAGAGCTTTCCCTAAGTGTCGACAACATCTTTGTGATCGCGGTAATTTTCAAATCCTTTTCCATACCACTCAAATACCAACATCGAGTTCTTTTTTGGGGAATAGTAGGTGCACTCGTGTTCCGGGCATTGATGATTCTTTTTGGGATTGCATTGATCAATGAGATCAGTTGGATGACTTATGTATTTGGTGCTTTCCTGTTGTACACCGCCTATAATATGCTCACGTCTCACGATGAGGAGTTTGATCCAGACAAATCCTGGATCTACAAATTTGCCTCAAAGTTATTTCCCGTCACTAAGCAAATGGACGGTCAAAAAATGTTTGTTGTAAAGATGGGAAAACGCATCGCTACTCCTCTATTCCTTGCGCTTATCGTTATTGAGCTCACCGATATTTTATTTGCGCTGGATTCCATTCCCGCGATTCTTGCCATCACGTCCGATCCATTCTTGGTATTCTCCTCAAATATTCTGGCGATCATGGGGTTGCGTAGCATGTATTTCTTCCTCTCCAACTTATTGGACAAATTCCAGTATATCCATTACAGTCTAGTAGCGATACTTGCCTTTGTAGGTGTAAAGCTGATTCTTGTGCACCATATAGAATTTCCTGAATGGTTGTCACTAGCGGTGATATTTGTCTCCTTAGGGGTTGGAATGCTGTTTTCGATGCGAAAAAAGACAGATGAAAAAGATCGACAAAACGTTAAAGAGTCACTTAATACCGATAAAACACCGTAAAATGAGTTAAAATATCCGTTAGTCGATTTGTTGTTGTGTTTAATCGGTATGTTTGATCAAAATCAATCATCTATGGTACATTTCAACTATTCACATTTGACCAGAAGTAAAGCGCTGGAAGAATTCATTACCGATTCAATGGCAGACCTTATGCATGATAAATCACATATTTCTACAGTCTATTGTTTTTTAAGCAGAACCTTTGACAATAGAGACCGGTTGATAAGCATTTTGAAATTACAAATACGCTTAAAGAGCAATGACAGTATTGTTATTGAACAATCGGCCAAAAACTTTAAGCACGCTTTTAAAACATTGAAACCAGAATTGACTTTCATGTTTAATGATGAGCGACATTCATTAGCCTCCGCTTAAAGAAAAAAGCCCAGTTCTCACTGGGCTTTTTACTGTTTAAATGGTATCGTAGTCATCGCACTTGGATCATTAAGTGGTTAGGCTGTTGCATAACGACTACCCTACTTCCTATTGGTATTACATTCAATAATCTACAATATCTGTGGTTATTGGGATAGTCGGAATGTATCGGTTAGTAGTATTCACTTATACCACCAACTCAAATTTCCCTTGAGGATATTTTATGATTTATCCAATACTGCGCGTTCGACATAATCACCGTTAAATATAAACTCATCCTGCTTCTTACGTTGGCGATCCTTCTTTTCCTCTTTCTTCAAGTCTCCTGATAAATCGTCGATTTCTCCACCGTAGTATCCTACCGCGATGGCCGTAGCCACATGGTAGTGATCTGGGAATTTAAATTCTTTTAACGCTTCTTCATGTTTGATTCCCGCCATTTGGTGAACTGCAATCCCCATGCTATGTGCTTGTAAAGCCATGTTTGCAGAAAATTGTCCTAGGTCATGCAACGCATGAAAATTATCCTTTCCATCTGGAGTCTTTTTATTGAATACTCCTAACATTAATACAGGGGCATTTACTGCCCAACCTTGATTGAACTCCACCAATACATCAAAAATGCGATCATAAGCCTCACTCCCTTTTTTACCCCAGACAATATTCCACGGTTGGTGATTATTGCTACTTGCAGCCCATCTACCCGCCTCAAAAAGGGATTGCAAATCTGTATCACTGACTGGGGTTTCTGCAAATACTCTAGGACTCCATCGGTTCTTGATCAAATCGTGGATTTTATGGTCATTAGGTGTTTTTTTCAACACATCGGTTTTTGGATCACTCATGGTATAATTTTAAATTAATTACTCTAAAAATACGGTAGCCTTTCCTGGCGATGACTGTTTTTAAGAATATTTAAGCATTGTATGGAGAGAGGTATCGCAAGTATGTGCACACTATGTTGATACTCCCTAAAATTTTGGTAGCATACCATTGGGTGTGATTTCGCTTTCGCGAAAGCAAAAAAAAATCCATCCCTTTAGTTAGGAATGGATTTGGTTCTATTTAAAATAGCTTTTGTGCTACTTTATATTCTATAATAGTATGTTAACCTTAGAATATCTCACGTCCAGCAAAGTGAAAATCTGCCTCGATTGCGGCATTCTCATCACTATCACTACCGTGTACGGCATTTTCACCCACACTCTTGGCAAACAATTTTCTTAGTGTACCATCAGCAGCCTCTGCAGGATTCGTTGCCCCTATCAGCGTGCGGAAATCTGCTACTGCATTATCTTTCTCAAGTACGGCAGCCACAATCGGGCCGCGAGACATAAACTCTACCAGCTCACCATAGAATGGACGCTCGCTGTGCACCTCATAGAATTTCTGCGCATCTGCAACTGTCAGTTGCGTGAGTTTAAGTGCAGCTATTTTGAAACCGCTACTGGTAATTTTTTCTAGTATAGCACCTATGTATCCATCCTCGACGGCATCAGGCTTTATCATTGTAAATGTTCTATTCGTTGCCATTTTTACTTTTTAAATTTGCGGTGCAAAAATACGGCTTTACTCTAGCTATCCTGCAAGGCTTTAGCGTTTTTTAAACACGGCACAGCTATGGCTACTATTTCATGTGTAATTAAGGGATAAATTCTATTTTTGCGGCCTATGCAAAAAGAACATTACGACAGCCTGAAAGCAGAGCTTAAAGAGCCTAAAAATATAGTTATTGTACCCCATAAGAGTCCAGATGGTGATGCAGTAGGCTCCATTACTGCCTTGTACGGTTACCTTATAAAAAATGGCCATGAGGTCAATATGATATCTCCCAACGATTTTCCGGATTTTTTGAAGTGGATGAAGTATAGTGATGAGATCCTCAACTATGAAATGACCCGGGATACCTCAGACGAGCTTATTGCTGAGGCAGATCTTATATTTATCCTGGACCACAATGCCTTCCACCGCGCCGGTGATATGGAAACGCCGTTGTCCAAGGCCGCGGCTACATTTATAATGATCGACCATCACCAGCAGCCAGATGATCTTGCAACCTATATATACAGCGATGTAAAGATGAGCAGCACCTGTGAAATGGTATACCACTTTTTAGAGAATTTAGACGATCTAGAGTTTATAGATGCAGCTATGGCTTCCTGCCTCTATACAGGAATATTGACCGACACGGGCAGTTTCAAATATAGGTCTACCACATCGACGACCTTGCGCGTTGCAGCAGCACTAGTTGATATAGGTGCAGATAGTGAAGGCATCAACCGTAAAATTTATGATGTAAACACACCCACACGCATGAAATTGTTGGGCGTTGCGCTCAATAACATGGTTATACTTGAGAAATACCGTACTGCCTATATCACCCTTACCCAGCAGGAATTGGACGATAATAATTTCCAGAAAGGAGATACAGAGGGATTTGTAAATTATGCATTGAGTCTTGCCGGAATCGTATTTGCACAGATTTTTATTGAGAAGGCAGACGAAGGAATAATCAAGACCTCATTGAGATCAAAAGGTGAATTTGACGTGAACCAAATGGCTCGCGAGCAATGGAATGGTGGCGGTCATAAAAATGCAGCTGGAGGCCGGTCTGAACTGTCCATGAATGCAACCGTAGAAAAATTAATTAGTATATTGCCGCGCTATGAAGAAGACCTGCAACGTACTGAAATATAGCCTATCCATCGCGCTTCTCGCGGTGATGTTGAGCAGTTGCAAGAATCATCTGGATGCTCGTGAGCCAAAAAGCCGCAAAACGAGCACTAAAACAGACTTCTCCGTAGAACTTAATAAAGAACGAAACGCGATCGAGGAAAAGCAGATAGAAGCTGCAATAGCAGCAGATTCCATGACATTTACGCGATCTGCGAACGGATTCTATTACAGGTTTATCGTGCAAGACAGCGTTGCTGGTGATCGTCCAGAATTTGGCGATCGGGTGACTTTCGAATACGATGTTAAAAACCTGGCTGGTGAGACCATTTATAGCAAGGAAGACATCTCGCCGGTGACTAAAAGTCTGGAGCAGGAATATGGGATTTTCAAGGGTCTGCGCGAGGGTCTTAAGCTGATGCAAGTCAATGACGAGGTTTTGTTTTATTTCCCCTCCTACACTGCCTACGGATTTTATGGAGACGACCAACGCATCGGGATCAATACACCCTTGGTGAGCCGTGTCAAATTACTCGAAATCAAAAAATAGTAATAATTTTAAAAAATAATCCGCTTTCGCGAAAGCGGAACAACGACAATAACTTTAACAATAATTAAATTACAGACAATGAAGAAAATTCACGGCTTACTACTCGTTCTAGCCATTATTTTAACCGCATCCTCTTGTGAGGACAAATATCCAGATGTTGAGGATGGGATATACGCAGAGATTGAAACTTCCAAAGGAACAATGCTTGCAGAGCTTTACTATGATGCCACGCCAGCAACTGTTGCAAATTTTGTCGCTTTGGCAGAAGGTAATCACCCAGAAGTAAACGATTCACTCAAAGGAAAGCCCTATTATGATGGAACCATCTTTCACCGAGTGATTGAAGGCTTTATGATTCAAGGTGGTGACCGCACTGGTACAGGGTCAGGATCTACTGGCTACCAGTTTGATCAAGAGATTGTTGACAGTTTGAAACATGATGAAAAAGGAGTGCTTTCCATGGCAAATGCCGGACCTAATACCAACGGGAGCCAATTCTTTATCATGCACGAACCTAACCCCCAACTCGATGGTGGTTATAACGTTTTTGGAAAAGTAGTAGATGGACTTACGGTTATAGATTCTATTGCAACTGTAGAAACTGTCGCGGGAGATAAGCCTGTTGATCGAGTTGAACTTAAAAAAGTGACCATCATAAGAAAAGGAAAGGAAGCTAAAAAATGGGATGCACCTGCCGTATTTAAAGAACAACAAAAAATGGCCAAGGAACGTAAGGAAGCAGAATCCAAACTTGCCGAGGACCGTCGCGTTGCTGCGCCTGCAATGATCGAGGCTAAAGCTACAGAACTTGCAGACCTAAGCTCTAAAGCAACAAGATCTACTACTGGTGTTGGAATCTATGTCGTTAAGAAAGGAAGTGGTGTAAAACCAGATACTGATGCCACGATAATGTTGGACTACACTGGTTATCTGGAAAACGGGACCATTTTTGATACAAGCAGTCTGGAAAAGGCACAAATCTTTGATGCCGTGAATCCTCGCAAACAACAGGCAAATGCGTACCGCGCCATGCCAGTACAGTATTCACCAGAGGTAGGAATGATTCCTGGTTTTAGAGAAGCTATGCTGAGCATGAATTATGGAGATGAAATTATCGCCTTTATTCCATCAGAACTTGCCTATGGGGCAGATGGTGGCGGACCTATACCTCCTAGCGCAAATCTAATCTTTGAAATGAAGATGTTGCCGCAGGAATAAGCTCAACTGCTAAAACTATTCTAAAACGTGCTGCCTTGCAGCACGTTTTTTTATTCCCTCCATAGATTTCAAGTATCTTTAACTCATGAAGAAAATTATTTACAGTAAAACTGCACCTAACCCAATAGGACCCTACAATCAAGGGGTTTTATGGAGCAATAAACACCAACAGACACTTTATACCAGCGGTCAGATAGCTATCAATCCGCAAACGTCAGAACTAGAGATCGATGATCTAGAATCTGAAACCCACTTAGTCATGAAGAATCTTGGAGAAGTTTTGAAAGCGGCAGGAATGGATTTTGAAGACGTAGTAAAAACGACTATATTTTTGAGCGACATGAATAACTTCGGTCAAGTAAATGCTATTTATGGCGGTTATTTTGACGAGGATACCGCTCCTGCTAGAGAAACCGTAGAAGTAGCAAACCTCCCAAAGTTTGTGAATGTAGAGATATCTGCCATAGCTATAAAAGATTGATATGGGATTACCAGCTTCTGAATTAATTCTGAACCCAGACGGTAGTATTTACCATCTGAACCTCCAACCAGAGCAAATAGCCTCCACCATCATTACTGTAGGCGATCCTGAACGGGTCGCTCAAGTTTCCAAATACTTTGATTCTATTGAATGTAAAGTGGCCAAGCGTGAATTTCATACCCATACTGGAATGTTGGACAATAAGCGCATTTCGGTGGTTTCTACTGGTATTGGTACTGATAATATCGACATCGTATTTAACGAGTTGGATGCTTTGGTGAATATTGATTTTAACTCTAGACAAATCAACGAACAGTTGAAAAGTCTAGATATCATTCGTGTAGGCACAACAGGTTCTGTACAACCCAATATTCCGATAGATTCCTTTTTACTTTCTCAGCGAGGGATTGGTTTTGATAGCTTACTACACTGGTACGATAACGATATCAACGACAAGAAGTTTACGGATGAAATCGTACGCGAATTGAAACTATCGGGAGACCTAGCAACACCATATGTCGTCCAGTGCAACGCCGAATTAGCGCGGTATTTCCAAACGGTAGAAATGCAAAATGGAACAACTATTACTAACACAGGATTTTATGGCCCACAAAGTAGGCGATTGCGTTTATCGCCCTCAAATAAGGATTTAAAGCAACTTATTACCAACTTCAGCTATAACGGCCATCAGATAACCAATCTAGAGATGGAAACCTCTGGTATTTATGCCATGGCTCATC
>JBBSPH010000069.1:0-9574 GCA_038258985.1 Flavobacteriales bacterium | reverse complement strand
GATCATTTCTAGAAGCGAGAAAGACCTGAATGGTTTAAAGGCACAATTAGAATCCCAATACAGCATTAAAGTATATGTAATCGCCAAAGATCTTACCATGCCCAACGCGGTTGAAGAGATTTACAATGAGCTTCAAGAGCAAAAAATTGTAGTTGAGTATCTAATCAATAATGCAGGTTTTGGAGGTACAGGTTTATTTCACAAACGAGATTGGGAAGTGGATAAATTAATGATTCAGTTAAATATCAATGCGCTGACCGAACTTTGTCATCGATTTTTACCAGGGATGGTCGCTCGTAATCAAGGGAAAATTCTCAATGTCTCTTCTACAGCTAGTCTAATGCCTGGACCTTTACAGGCAATATATTTCGCTACTAAAGCTTACGTCAGATTTCTAAGTAATGCATTGAGTGAAGAGTTGCGTGATACCAATATTACCGTGACTAATTTAATGCCTGGAGCTACCGAGACCAACTTTGCCAAAACGGCTGGTCTTGAAAATAGCGCACTATTTGAAGATACGGCAAGTGCTCAAACTGTAGCCATGACTGGCTATGAAGCAATGCTAAAAGGGAAAATGGAAGTGACGGCTGGATTAAGCCTCGGACAAACCCTACTCTTAAAAGCCTTACCAATAACTCCTAAAAAAGTGGTGCTGAGTCAGGTGAGAAAAATGCAGGAATAACCGTCGACTCAAGCTCATCAAGTGAACATAAACACTAAAGATCTGTAATTGGAAATATTAGTTTATTAACGACAACAGAAAGAAACTTAGAAGCAATAAAAAAGAGCGTTACTTTCCAGTAACGCTCTTTTGCTTTGAGTCTACATCAGCCTAGGCTGCATTTTCTTCCTTAATGAGATTTAAAGCACTACCTTTTCTATACCATTTGATTTGTGCATGATTGTAGGTATGGTTCACTTTGATCGTGTCTTTTGAACCATCCTTGTGCACTATCTCTACCGTCAATGGTTTATCCGGAGCGAAATTCTCAAGATCAATAAAGTTGAAAGTATCATCTTCTTGGATCAAATCGTAATCTGATTCATTAGCAAAAGTAACACCCAACATTCCTTGCTTCTTGAGGTTAGTCTCATGTATTCTTGCAAAGGACTTCACGATTACAACATAGACACCTAAGTGTCTTGGCTCCATTGCCGCATGCTCTCTAGAACTTCCCTCACCATAATTGTGGTCACCAACAACCACGGTAGGAATACCAGCGGCTTTGTAGGCACGCGCAGTTTTAGGCACCGCATCGTATTCACCATCGATTTGGCTCTTTACTAGGTTCGTTTGTTTGTTATAGGCATTGACAGCACCAATTAGACAGTTATTGGAGATATTATCCAAGTGTCCACGATACTTTAACCATGGACCTGCCATGGAAATGTGGTCTGTAGTACATTTTCCAAAGGCCTTAATCAACAATTTAGCATCCATAAGATTTTCACCATCCCATGGTTCAAATGGAGTCAACAGTTGCAAACGGTCGCTATCCTTCGCTACCTTTACATCTACTTTGCTTCCGTCTTTTACCGGAGCCTCATAACCCGCATCTTCTACTTCAAAACCTTTAGGCGGTAATTCGATTCCAGATGGCTCATCCAGCATAACTTCCTCGCCATCCTCGTTGATCAATGTATCCGTCATTGGATTAAAATCGAGTCTACCAGAAATTGCAATCGCAGCCACCATTTCTGGTGAGCCTACAAATGCGTGCGTATTGGGGTTACCATCTGCTCTTTTGGAAAAGTTGCGGTTGAAGGAGTGAACAATCGTATTCTTCTCCTCTCCTTTTCTATCACTGCGGTCCCATTGGCCTATACAAGGTCCACATGCGTTGGTAAAAATTGTAGCTTCTAAATCTTCAAATATTTTGAGAATCCCATCACGCTCTGCAGTAAACCGTATTTGCTCAGAACCTGGATTGATCCCGAAATCAGATTTAGGCTTGATATTTTTCTTAACCGCCTGTTCTGCAATCGAAGCGGCCCTAGTTAGATCTTCATACGAAGAGTTGGTACAAGATCCTATCAATCCCCAATCAACCTTTAATGGCCAGTCGTTCTTTCTGGCTGCTTCTCCTAATTGACCTACTGGTGTTGCTAGATCTGGAGTAAAAGGTCCGTTTAAATGAGGTCTCAATTCGTCAAGATTAATTTCAATCACCTGATCAAAATAAGTATCTGGATCTGCATAAACCTCATCATCTGCAGTAAGGTATTCTGCAATTTTATCTGCCTCATCGGCAATATCAGCACGGTCTGTTGCTCTTAGGTAACGAGACATAGACTCATCATACCCAAAGGTTGATGTCGTAGCTCCTATCTCTGCTCCCATGTTACAAATGGTACCTTTTCCTGTACAGGAAAGGTTTTTAGCTCCTTCACCAAAATATTCTACAATGGCTCCAGTACCACCTTTAACGGTAAGTATTCCAGCAACCTTTAAAATCACGTCTTTTGCACTAGTCCAACCACTGATGTTTCCCGTAAGTTTGACACCTATAAGTTTGGGGAATTTCAATTCCCAAGGCATACCTGCCATCACGTCAACCGCATCTGCTCCACCAACTCCTATAGCTACCATTCCCAGACCACCAGCATTAACGGTGTGTGAGTCTGTACCAATCATCATTCCTCCAGGGAATGCATAATTCTCAAGAACTACTTGGTGAATAATTCCAGCACCTGGCTTCCAGAATCCGATCCCATATTTATTAGAAACTGAACCCAAGAAATCGAATACCTCATTACTTACCTCGTTAGCACGTGCTAAATCTTTTGCAGCACCTTGTTTTGCTTGAATCAAGTGATCACAGTGTACCGTTGTAGGTACTGCTACCTTATCCTTTCCCGCTTGCATAAATTGTAGCAGCGCCATTTGTGCCGTTGCATCTTGACATGCAATGCGGTCTGGTGCAAAATCAACATAATCCTTACCACGGGTAAAAGGCTTTTCTGCCTTGCCATCCCAAAGGTGTGCGTAAAGGATTTTTTCAGAAAGTGTTAAAGGTTTTCCCACCAATTCACGTGCTTTGTCCACGCGCTCTGGCAAGGTCTCATACACTTTTTTGATCATGTCAATATCAAAGGCCATATAAATGTTGTTTTTTTAGTCTATTTACTGCGAATTTACGAAATCCCAACGCGTTTTGGAAATATCCAGAGAGGTAAGCATAACTCTAACAGATTCTTAACGATAAGGACAATTTTGGTGCGATTATTTAATAACTCCGCAATAACACTGGTGATGAATCACGAAATTCACAATGTGAATGCAATGAGCTGCTCTAATTTCGCTTTCGCGAAAGCGAGCTTAATCCACATATCGCATCCCATTATCTTTTCTGGAACCAGATGAAGAAGAAAAGAAGAACGGCAACCGCATCAATCGCATAGCCCGCGTAAAACAACCCAGTGGACCAGTATGGACTTGTACGATGGATACCCGCACTAATTCCTACCAAACAACCGCCCAAGAATAGCAGAACGAGTGGTAAGGTCAACCTGTGAAGCATCCTATAGTATTTTATCGATCAGTCTATCTTCTGTATAACCCTCTGCCTCTGCTTTATAATTCTTGATGATCCGATGGCGTAAGATGCCGTGCGCCACTGCTTTAACATCTGCAATATCTGGGCTGTATTTTCCACGGGTAGCCGCGTGTGTTTTTGCCGCTAGAATCAAATTTTGTGAAGCTCTAGGACCTGCACCCCAGTCAATGTACTCCTTAATAATTTCTGGAGCCTCTTGCGTTTTCGGCCTGGTTTTACCGACCAATTTAACCGCATACTCAATAACGTTGTCTGCAACGGGAAGCCGACGCACCAGTTGCTGGAGGTCAACCAATTCCTGAGCACTGAAAAGTGCATTTACCTGTGGTTGATGGGTAGAAGTTGTAGCCTTCACTACATCAACTTCTTCCTGATAGGTGGGATATTCTAGATGGATAGCAAACATAAACCTGTCCAGTTGAGCCTCTGGTAACGGGTAGGTTCCCTCCTGCTCTATTGGATTTTGGGTAGCTAAAACAAAATAAGGATTTTCCAGTGCGTACCGGTGTCCGGCTACAGTAACTGACTTTTCCTGCATCGCCTCTAACAGTGCAGCCTGGGTTTTAGGCGGCGTACGGTTGATCTCGTCTGCAAGAATGATATTGGAAAAAATAGGCCCTTTTATAAACTTGAATTGGCGATTCTCATCCAGAATCTCGCTGCCTAAAATATCAGACGGCATTAAGTCTGGTGTAAACTGTATGCGTTTGAACTGCAACCCTAGAGCCTGTGCGATAGTGTTGACCAT
This sequence comes from Flavobacteriales bacterium, assembly GCA_038258985.1. Lineage (GTDB taxonomy): Bacteria > Bacteroidota > Bacteroidia > Flavobacteriales > Flavobacteriaceae > Nonlabens. The sequence goes on along the minus strand of JBBSPH010000069.1, from coordinate 5,266 downwards.
CAGCGTTTTTGCAAGTCCCGGAACACCAACTAGCAACGCATGCCCACCAGAAAAAATGCTGATCAAAATCTGGTCAATAACGTGGTCCTGACCTATAATAACCTTGGCAATTTCCTTTTTTAATTCCTTATGGCGTACAACTAGATTATCGATCGCAGCTACATCTGACATAGGCTTATGGTGTGATTAAAATTTTGTCCACTCTTTCAATAGGTCGCAATCATTAAAATCTGAACCTATTTTGATAAACGTGTCCTTGATTTTATCTTCCCTCCACTTCTTGATCTTGCGTACCTGTTTATCACGTAAGGCTAGATCCTTGATTTTTAAAAAATCGGTAGTGTAGTCTGCCTGGTGATCATTTACTTTACGTATCAAATTAATGATGGTGTACGTACTTACTCCAGCATTGCGTTGATCCTTATCTTCTATTATCCCGCTCACATCACCCTCGTCCATAAATTGAACGGTAGATACTAGTCCCGGAGCTGCTTTAGTTAGATCAAGCAGATTCTCACCTGTAGTTGGATTCACAAATAAACCGCCATTTTTAGCCGTTTGTTCCTCATCACTTATTGCTCTTGCAGCATCTGCAAATGTGGTATCACCCTGAACAATACGATCACGCATCTCATCCAACATGGTTTTAGCTTTAGCCTCTTGAGAACGGCTAATGTATGGATATAACAGAATGTGTCGCACATCTCTCACAGAGCCTCTTACTTTCTCCAGGTAGACAATATGCCAGCCAAAATCTGTTTTAAAGGGTTCGCTCACCTGACCTTCCTCTAGTGAAAAGGCAGCTTCCTTGAATTCCTTTGCATAAGGATCGCCTCGCTTCATTGAGAGTAAGCCGCCTTGGCGCTCGGTTCCCACATCTTCTGAAAAGAGAGTTGCCTTTGCCGCAAAATTTGCTCCGTTGTTCAATACGTCGTTTCGGTATTCCTTGAGCTTTTCAATGGTATCTTTGATAGACTCTTCGCTAGGTTTTGCCTTCACTACTATGCGGGCAATTTCCACTTCTGTATTAAAGAGTGGGCGATCTTCCTCTGGGATGTCATAGAAAAACTGACGGACTTCCTCTGGTGTGATTTGCACATCTTCTGTCAAACGGCGCTGCATGCGCTCTGACAATAATTCTTCACGGTTAATAATGTTGAGTTCGTCACGTACCTGTTGGATACTTTCCATGCGGTACAAGTCGGCAATCTCTTGATCACTGGCACCATTCATACGGGATCTAAAGAACTCAATACGCTGGTCTGTCATTCCGGCAATCTCTGCATCTGATACCGTAATACTGTCTTGAATGGCATGGTGGGCATATAGTTTCTCGCCCAGCATGGATTCCATCATATCACATTTGGTTAGATCGCCCAATGCTCCCTCACGTTTGTAAGCAGACATCTGCTTTTCCACATCTGAGTCCAGCACTACGAAATCTCCAATCACTCCGGATACCCCATCGATTTTAAACCTTACTTCAGTAGGCTTGATGGTATCGCTAAGCGCTGCGAGCACCTCTTTCTTGATAACATCGTCTTGCGACACTGGTGTAGGTTGTGGAGCTGTCTGTGCTGTCATCGCTTTCGCGAAAGCGAAAACCACCAAAACACCCAACCATTTATTCATTGATTTTAAGTTTATTGCTTTCAATCGCTTCATTTAATAGGTCTTTTTCAATTTTTTTAATGTACTCCAATTTGCGCTGGTTGCGCAATATTTGTCTGATCGTAGGATTGACATAGGAAAGTGGTGCCTGCTCGCCGCGGCGCAACACAGCCTTGAAGCGCACCAAATATACGCCAAGACTATCTTCTAGCTCCCAGCTCTTGCCCGGTATTATGTATCGATCTTCATTTGCTGCAGTGATAGGCAAAATTCGATCCAACAATTGGCTTTTCTTTAACCAAATGCTATCATTGATAGAATACCCACGAAAACCCAGTGACAGGCTATCAAGCTCACGCAGGTCCTTTCTACTGCCACTTGCAAACAATTTGCGAACCTCATCGTCCTGAGAATAGGTTTTGTCAAATGTGACGTAGCGGAATTTTACCAAATCCTCATTGAGCACAAATTCTTCCTTGCGCTGCTGGAAATAATTCTTGATCGCATCCACAGTCACGGTAGTATCCAGGTTTTGTTTTATCAATTCCTGCAAGTAAGCCTGCGTGTATAATTCTGTCTTATAACGATCAATAAGTAGGTCCAGACTGCGCTGTTTATCTTCAGAAATATTTTGCCTAGCGTTTTTCATCAACATTTGGTCTGTTGCCCATTCGTCAATATATTTTTGGATGATCAATGCAGAATCGCTAGGCGTATAGTCGGCCGGTAGCAGGCTTTCTATTTCTGTTTTAGTGAGAAAGGCGTCACCCAAACTAGCCACGGCGTCTGGTTGTTCCTCTTTTTCAAAATAGGAACAAGAACTAGTAACAGCCATTACTAAGGCTACTGTTAAAAATTTAAGCGCGTGTTTTTTCAAGCTCTTTTTTTACCTGTTCAAATACTTTTTGGTTCACTTCTATATTTCTATCATTGCGTAAGCTTTCCAACCATTGTGTTTCCAATTGTTGCTGGTAATCATTTATCACACTCCCTCTTGCCTCATCAAATGATTTTACTGCGGATTCTAGAATCTCGTTTACTTGAATGACTTTATAAAATCCATTTTCTTCTTTTTCAAATACTGGAGAGACTCCTTTTTTAACCGCAAAACCTTTTGGAAGCCTAGGGAAAGTTTCCTCTACAATACCAGTGGAAACCATTACCTGCGTGTTCCCGTCGCCATTTAATTGACCTTTAATTTCTTCAATCGATTTTCCTTGCTCTAGTAACGCCTTCACTTTTACAGCGGTATCTTCACTGGTGTTTTGCGTTAAGTTGATATCCAGTCTGCGTTTCCATTTGTATTCCTCCTTGTGCGCATTATAATAATTTAACTGACCTACGGTATCTTTTTTGGCTTCTTCCCATACCTTTTTCTCCATCAAATCAAATAACAACAATCCTTCTTTGTATTCTCTGTAGATGAAAGCAAAATCAAAATTATCTCTTTCAAGATTTTCATCGTAATAATCAATCAATGTTTCATTCAAGAAATCCTTGTAATATGCAGCAAGTTTCTCTTCCCGACTACCGAATTGCCTGTAATCCTTCTTCTGTTTTTTAACGATAAAATCATAAAACTGACCCTTTGTAAATTCCTTGTCACGTAGCCTAAACAGCGGCCTTACGTCGATTTTCTGAGTTTCATTTTTCCAACTGCCCTTCATAATAGAGTCGGTCACCTGTGGAAACCTTGTTGAATACGAATCAATTGTCGACGGTTGGACTTCATATTTGTCCATTAGTTTATTCGTAAAGGCCTCGGTAATTTTTCTGGATCTAGGGGAGTTCTTGATTTGCTCCCGCAAGTTTGCCTCCGTATCTGCAAACGATGGGACAGGATATTTCTCTAATAGTTGGATGATATGCCAACCGTATTTAGACATGACAGGCGCTGTGTAATCTCCTATTTCCTTTAATTCAAAAGCTGCTTTTTCAAACGCTGGTGTATTTAAAGCTCCGGTGCCAAACCTAGTAAGCTTCCCACCATTGTTAGCGGTATTGACATCCTCTGAAAAACTTCGTGCCATTGCAGCAAAGTCCTTTCCTGACTTTAACTGTCCATAAATCTCACGTATGCGTTGTTCCGCATTTACGGTGCTATCCTGGCCTTTGTCATAGGTCATGATATGCGCAACAGTAACATCACCGGGTGCAGGACGTCTATCATTCAATTTTAAAATGTGATACCCATAATCGGTCCTGAAGATTTCGGATATCTTACCTACCTCTGTGTTGTAGGCAGCATTTTCAAACTCGTCTACCATTTTGAACGGACCGAACCAACCTAATTCACCGCCGCTAGATGCGCTGGGTCCCTCGCTATTTGATCTGGCCACGGATTCAAAATCCTCCAAGCTCACAACGCACCCTCTCAACGCTTGTATTTGTTTATAAGCGATTAATGAATCCGCAGGCGAAGCACTACGGCTCAACTTTATAAGTATGTGACTGGCATTGACTTCCTCAACCATCCGGTTATACGCTTCTTTGATAAGCTCGTCGGTCACCTCATTATCCGTTAGATAGGATTCTGATAGGCTCTTACGATAGGACGCCAACTCTTCCTGATAAGCTATTCCATTTTGAAGACCCATCTCATAAGCCTGTATCAATTTTAACCTGTAGTCAATGTACAGTTGTAAATAGTTGTCCAGATCCTTTTGCGACGCATCTTGAACAATATCTAAGTTTTTGAGGTAAACTTTTTTAAACGTACCGGCATCATATGTCTCTCCATCGATGGTGAGCAAGATTTTGTCATCTTGACTTTGTGCCTTGCAAACACTTGAAATACATAGAAATACTACAGTTAAAACGGAAAATAATTTAATCATAAAAAGTATTCAGTAAGGCTGGGCAAAAATAGTTAAAACCCACAGGTGTACAAAACGCATTTCCCAAGCAACTTAGTATGCGCCGCTTGTTAAGTTATCTACCTTTTCCCTACTTATCCTGTATGCAAAAAGAATACACGATCAGTATTGACCAACCTATTGACTATGTGATGGGATTATTTCTCAATCAAGACAATTTTAAGCACTGGCAACGCGGGCTTGTTTCATTCAATAATCTGAGTGAATCTATTGGAATGAAAGGCAGTAAACGGGAACTCAAAATAAAGACCTTAGTAGGCATGGTCTCCATGACCGAGGAAATAACGGGACGTGATTTACCTGACTATTGGATGGCAACCTATCGTACTAAAGGTGTGGTAAACTATCAGGAAAACCGCTTTCGCGAAAGCGAAAACCCCTCAGATCCAGCGCAAAAACAGACCATTTGGAATGCGACAAGTACATTTAAATTTACAGGCATGATGCGATTGGTCGCCAAAGCAAAGCCGGAGCTGTTTGAAAAGCAGACCTTTCAATTCATGCAGGATTTTAAGCGATTTGCAGAGGATGGCATATCGGTGGCAGACAAATAAAAATGGAACCACGGCGGTAGTTCCATTTGATTTTCAATTTGTTTTGTAGGTTATAAATAGTCCGTCTTTTCCAGCGCTTTTCCTATTAATGTATCGCCTTGCAATAATTCAAAAGTTTTCTGATTTGCCGTGTCGTCATGAAGAACTCTTGTTAGGACTTGGGTAACATCTGCCCTTGAAATCCCTCCCTTCTCATCAAGCTTCTTGGTAATGATCACATGATCT
>JBBSPH010000068.1:0-9604 GCA_038258985.1 Flavobacteriales bacterium | reverse complement strand
TGTGATAGCGGTAAAATATCCTTGCTTGCTTAAAACCTCTGGTAGTGTATTAATATATTCATGAATACCAACCTGATCTACAGTTTTGGAACCACGGGTAAATTCTGAATCTGGATCATCTAGTCTAGGAGTAATGGTATTTCTCCAATGGCCGTTTGCATGCGGATACATTCCCGTCATGATGGAACTTCTGCTGGGTGAACAGGAGGGAACTGCGGCAAAGGAGTTGGTAAATAGCGTTCCCTCCTTGGCTAGTTGATCTACGTTAGGTGTAGAGATACCTTTTGTACCTACGGCAGATAAATGATATCCTTGGTCATCTGTCAAGATTAAAACAATGTTCAAATGTTTTTCGTTTTTTTTGCTTTCGCTTTGAGCGAAAGAAGTATTACCCGCAGTAAGCATCGCAAACAATAAAAAGGGTAGGGTGTATCTAGCTGTCATTAGTTCAATCTAAATGAAAAATCTCTTTCAAATCTTCAGAAACAGGGCTATTGTCTTGGTTTGTTTCCATGCAATCTGACATGAATTCCCACCATTTTCTACAAATTTCAGTAGTCGCTATAGCGTTCCATTGTTCCTCAGTATCAACCTCTGCGTAACCGAAAAGGCTATTAGAATTGGCATCCAGAAATATGCTGTAGTTGGAAACGCCATGATTTTTCAAAACAGTCTTAAGCTCTGACCAGACGGGATTATGTCGATCACGGTAATCAGCTGTTTTATCAGCAAATACGTTCATTTTAAATGCCTTTCTAACCATAACATTACTAATTGCCTATTGTTCTTGAATGACCTTTAGACCTTCTGGAGCATCTATGATGGTTTTAATTTTTCCACCCGCCGATTTTTCATGACTTACTTTCAGAATACCATGCTTGGAAGGGAATGTTCCTTTGGCAAATGTCAAATCGCCTAAATGAGGAGTTATTTTTACGGTATCACCGCTATCCATTACGCTGATGCCCAACACATATTGGGTTAACCAAGGGGTGGGTCCACTTGCCCAACCATGGCATAGACTGTGTCTGTAGACTATGTAGCAATATTCACCAAAATCTCCATGAATGTCTGATTTGTGTGCAGGAACCAACTCGTCAATCCTCCCGCTATTTGGGACATCTAGAACATCAAAATCTTCCCAGAAGGTAGTTGCTCCCAGATCTAGCATTCCACCCCAATAATCCCGTATTACTTTCAAGGCACCATCATAATCTCCCGCTTTGGCCATTGCTTCTAGGATATAATAGCCATAAAAGGTGGACATGCGTTCTACGCCATCTTTCTTAAGGACATCTTTATTGATTTTTTTTGCGTCTACTAAATCTGCCATAGACATAAGTGCGGCAGCTTGTTTGGTGGTATTTCCTTCAGGTTTGTGTTTTCTCAACCTTTTGGAAGTTGCGAGGTATTTATCTTTTAAATCATTTTTGCCCAGTGTTGCCATCATTTCGCTCCCGGCTTCAAAAGTCATGATCATCATGGCCTGGAGGCCAGCATGAACAGCTTTTGGCTTTTCACTGGTGGGCCAGTCTAGAAAACGACCGCCATTGAGAATCTCTTTGTTATCGTTATCGATAAATGTGCTCAATTGATCCAGCAGGGCAATCATGTACTCTTCTTGTTCTTTAAGGTAGGCTAGGTCACCATGGTAATCATACCAATTTTTATGAATAAGAATCCACCACATAGAGTAGGAGCTAATGGTATTCATCCACTGTGGTAATGGGTGTTGATCCCGAGCCAAATCAAGACTTTTAGGAACGATGCTATGTTCGCCAAAAACAGTATTGATCGTCATGACCTCTGGATGCATGTCGCCTACCCAGACCAGTCTATCCCGCTTGATACCGTCCCATAAGTAATTTTGCATATTCAAATGAACCGTGTAAGCACCGATTGACCAAATTTCATTGAGGCGATCATCACTGCTTTCAAATGAACCTAGGTAAGGTATGTCGCGATAGATGAATGCGGCATCGATGGATTTAATGGGCGCATTTTCTCCTGCCTCTACAACGTCAACTCGCAAAAATCGGAATCCTGTTTCACCTACTTCAATACTTCCCAACCAGGGAACCTCTACAATGAAATCCCGCAGGGAATGTTCATTTGTAGCATTCTTTTCACCACCTATCTCAGACATAGCCTCTCCCGCAGATTCTCCGAAGCGCAGGCGTAATTTCAAAGGTGTCTTACTAGGTCTGATGCCCATAGAAATTTTGACGCCGCCATGAATCTCCTTGCCATAATCCAGTAAAATACCTGGCTTATTATCTTCACTACTTATAAATCTGAAAAGATCGGTATCATTAACAGCAACTTGTCCATTGCCCGTTTTTAGAAGTGCGGCAGAATTTTGAATGCTTTCCTCAGAATTTTCCGTCTGCCAGATGATCGCTTGCGGTTTGATATAGGTTTTAACCATATCAGACGGGACACTGGTGTCATTGTAACCTTCTCCAAATACGGGAGGCAATTGGGCAAACATTGTTAGTGTGGTAAAAAAGCAGATTATGAATGTATTTACTTTAGTCATTGCTAGGAGTCTCTTAAAATTCTTGTTCTAAAAATACTTGATCAGTTTGATTGAATCATCCTGTACTATATGGTATGGATTTATAGCTTACCGTTATTCAACAATCTCGATGGTGACTGGGCCTATGAGTCCAGAGGATATCAGTTCTTCCTCTGGAGTAACGGCATCCACTTTCACCCATGTCGTACGTTCTGACTCTGGTAGCGTTTTATCTCCCGTCAATCGATTTCTCCATACATTGACAACTTCAATTTCAAGAGTGTTCTTTCCATTTTTAATAGCGCTGCTAGCGTTCAACTTGAAAGGTGCGATCCATGTGGTGCCTATATCCTGTCCATTTATTTTTACAGATGCCATCACGCCCACATTCCCTAGATCAATAAATACGTCTTTGGTTCCTTTCTGTTCTTTATAATTGAAGGTTGTAGAGTAGACGGCAGTTCCAGAATAGTATTTTATTTTGTCATTGTCACTATCGATCCAGTCAGTGAGTTTTGGAAACTCTACCTTTTCTTTAGGACCTATTTCCTTGTTTTGGAAATCGACAGTCCAGGAATTGTCAATGGTGGTTGAAACTTTCAACTCAGGAAAATTCACGTCGTATGCATCCTTTAAATTGTCGGATTCCGCTTTCGTGAAAACGATAAACCAGCTTTCTAGGGCTTTCATTTTAATTGGAACAACCGTCCGACCGTCTTTTTCAGAAAACTCAGGCAATGCTCTTATCTCACCAGTTATTGCATCCCATAGTTGTGGTTTCATTCCGCTTACGCGAAAGGAGGGAGCAAATCTTAACTGCTTTTCACTTTGATTGGTGAGAAAATAAATATCCATATCTGGAGCTGTTCTATGCGTCCAAAGAACGGGAACATCGGCAGGTAAATCCACATCTTTTTCAATCTCCAGTTGGGTCAATGCATCTTGCAGATCAAGACCATCGATGATGAAACCAGCGCCGTAAGATTTAAGTTTTTCAGTAGAACTGCCCCACATTTTTTCTGCCAAAGCAGTGACTTTCACATCACTTTCCGGATAGTTCTGTAGACTGGGTGATTTGATGGGAGCTTGTCCATATATTTTACCACCTTGATCCACTAGGGTTTCGAGGCGCGCCAATAGTTCTGGACGCATCGTCTCAAATGGAGGTAAAACCATCATATTATACGTCATGCCATCAGGAAGCATGAATTTGCCATCCTTTATAGAAACGCGATCCATGATGACTTCGGCATTGATGTAATCATACGAATACCCTTTGGGTAGTTCTGGATTTCTAACGCCCGTCATGATGGGAGCATTCTCTCCTATGAAATAACAGACATCTGCAGCATAGGTTCCCTGTTGTAGTAAATGCTGGGATCTTCGCAAATAATCAAAGTACGTGGTGCCTTTTTTAAACCAGGTATTGTGGCGGTTAAATTCTGTGCTGAACCAGGCATTTACACCTGGCACCCGATTTTCATCAGGTTGTTGCACATATAAGTGGAGTACAAAGTGATTGATACCTTCAGTATAAGACCAGTCACCACGTTTTTTTAACATGGCTGGATGTCTCACATAAGTTCTGTTCGCAGCAGTAAATGCCTCAGCGGAAACCCGAGGTTTTCCATAAATATGCGCGGCAGACGAGGCAGATTTACATTCAATATCACCCAAGGTGCCTTCATTCCAAAATTCTCCACTTACAAGATCCGACTGTCCACCATACATCAAAAATTCTGAAGGAAATCCCCAGTGGCCGTAGTTTTCCAGCCACAATTGTAAATTGTCTTCATTGCTCGCTTCTCTTAATCCGCCTGTGTAATCATAGGCTACTGCATCAGCTATTGATCGGCGTAAATCCCATAAAAACCGATTGGACTCTTCTACACTACCTACAACTCTTCCAGAAAAAACGGGAAGGTATTTTTTCGGACTATATCCATACTTCGATTCAAATTTTTCCTCATAGCCATCAGTCCAATTCTGGGATCCCATTTCATAGCTATCTGCAATGACATATTTGAATGCGCTTTTACTCTCTTCAGGAATGCGCTTGAGCAACTCTCCAATGTACTGGTCATAATGAAAGCGGATCAATTCTTTATTTGCCTTGTCAATCTCATAACCTTTGCCCTGCGGTGCAGCGGGAGAGTTTTTAGTACCTGTAGGAGTCATGCCATAGCGTTGTATGGTCCAGTTTCCCTTAGGAGCTTTCCATGTTAATTTTCCATTGACATCCATCTTATCGCTCAAGTCTATAATAGTTGCAGAAGCTATTTTAAGTGCCATATCATTTACTGGTTCTTGCGACTTCCATAAATAGCTATCCCATGCAGGAAGAGGTGTAGGATGCATTTTACCTAGGTTTTTTTCTGCATAATCTTCTAGTCCAGCAGCCTCTGAAATAGAAATTTCAGCAATCTCAAAAGTTGTTGCTGTAGCGCCTAGATTCTCCATCGCCTTTAGAATTCTGGAAGGTGTTTCAAACTGGATTTTAAATTGCTTAGAGGTTGTTTCAGGCAAATCAACTAAAATTGGAGCATATTGATTAGGGCCCACGTTTACATCCAGTTTGCTTCTATTGATATTAAATGTTTTAAGAAGTTTATACTTTCCGTCAATCATTGCAAAAACTTTACATAGGACTTCTATAGTAGAGGTAGCCGGTTTAATTTTCAAACTTCTAGAGGTAAAAGATTTAGTAGAAATCAACTCCACTTCATAGGTGCTAACTTTTTTAGAAAAGCTAGCGACGGTAGTAGTATCAGCATCAATTAAAACCGATTGATTCTCAATCGCGGGCAAAACTTTAATCTTTGAATTGAAGGCGTTGAGCGTTTTCTTTTCCGCTGCGATCGTAGGAAAAGCCAAAACATAGACGTCTTGAAATTGACTTGCCGGCTGCACAAGATCTATGTCAATCTTTTTCCCACCAAGCACATCAACTTCAGAATAGGTCAAATAGCGCATAGCCATTTCTGGCTCTACCCATGGACCACCAGATTGACTCCATCCTGGACAATTGAAGGCACCTATGTCCACACCCAAACGTTTTCCCTCATTAACAGCATGCACCATATGATCCCACCATTCCTCACTCAACATAGGTACTTTGCCATCTACTTCGTCCGGATTGATGTTACCTATAAGCGCTCCTCCTATTCCTGCGGCCTTCATGGCCTCAAGATCTTTCGTGATTCCAGTTTTGGAAATATCGTCACCTATCCAGTACCAGTAACACCATAAGGTATTGTCATCCGTTGGTGTAAAAAAACCTGATTTAAGTTTTTCATAATCGATGCCTTGTGCTTTGCTATTGCTTACGCAAAAGAACATAGCGATCAACATTACTAGTCCTATTAAAGTTTTTATTTTTTTGACTATTTTTTGCATTTAAAATATGTTTAGCTGTGTTTTTATTTGGACAAATCTTTCATTTCGGCGGCTTCAGTTTTGAGAACTTGATACCTTTTTCGCTGTTGCTCTAACGTCTTGTTGTACTTGCTGTCTTTTACCAGATTGACAGTTTCAAACGGGTCATTACGTAGGTCAAAAAGCTCTTCATAACCGTGCTCTATATAATTCATATACTTTATGGATGGACTTATCACGCCTTCCACTTTAGGTAGTTTAGGACTACTCTCAAACGTGTGTTCGTAAAAGAAATCTTTTCGATTTTTTGCTTTAATCATATCTGGATTAGATAAATCTAAACCTTGCATCGATGATGGGATTTTAATTCCTGCAAGTGCAAGTATTGTGGGCGCAACATCAATGTTAAGTCCAATATAATCAGTTGGACTTTTTTGTGAGGGTTCTCTAGGATCAAATATAAAAAAGGGTACCCTGACAGATTCCTCGTGCCCAAACCACTTTCCTGCTAGGCCATGTTCTCCAAGATAAAATCCATTATCACCCATGAAAATAATGATGGTGTTCTTGTCCAGACCTTTTCTTTTCAGTCCTTCCATCAATTGACCTACCGCATCGTCAACTCCCGTAACAAGACGGTAATAATTTTTGACACTTTCTTGATATTTCTCAGGAGTGTCAAATCTTAGTTTCCATCTATCTCTGGCAATATTTTCATCTGTATGAAAAAAGTAGGGGAGAGAGTCCCAATATTCAGTCGCTGCCGTCTTTGGTGATGGAATCGTATCCGTTGCATACAAACTAGCGTACCGCTTGTTAGGAATAAATTGGCGTGGATCTCCATCCTGACTATGCGGTGCCTTAAAACTAACCGATAGGCAAAATGGTTTGCTATCAGTCGTATTCACAAACTCCTGCATTTTTTGAACTAATAAATCCGTGTAATGAATGTCATTACCATTTTCATCTTTTGTTTCATAATCTGGTTGATGCAATGGAGTCCCTTCCCAATAATCAAAAGCTTCCTTCGGATGATCCTTGGGATCTCCTATACCATACTTTCCAATGAATCCTGTCCTGTACCCGCTCTTCCGCAATAGAACAGGATAGGTCATGTCAAGAGCTTGCTGGGAAAAACTGGTATGAAAATCATTAATCCTATGGGAAGATTCATATTGTCCACTTAATATACTCGCCCTACTCACCATACAAATTGAAGTGGTCACATAGGCATTTTTAAAGTAGAGGCTCTTATTTGCAAGCTGGTCTAAGTTGGGAGTTTTAATTATTGGATTACCCGCTGCACCTAGAGCATCCCAACGATGATCATCTGTCAAAAGAAAAATGATGTTAGGTTTTGGAACAACAGCCTTCTTTCTTGCAGTTGTACAAGCAACAAGCAAAATCGTTAGGACTAATAAGAAGTGTTTTTTCAATTGATTGATTTGAAGTTAGTTTCTCAAACTAATGACTAATAAAGTTAACCTTCTCGCCTTTTTCATCCTGCACTATACTGCTATAGGAATAATTTAGACCTGATTTATTAAAATAGGTCTCTGACCATATCCAACTTCTTAATAAATAAAATCTCTCCACTCTTGTTTTTGATCTACCGCTTGATAATAACTTAACCATAATTTTAGAGAAATTTAATTTGGGCAGGTTTGTACAGGATAGATTCTCTTTGCTGTTATGTTAATATTGATAGAAATTATTAGGCATTCTTGTACAAATATTAACGATTATTAAAATTTACACTATGAATCACAGCTATCTAAAATATTTTTTGTTCTCATTTTTGCTCCTGCTATCATTAAGTGTATTTGCGCAGCAATCCGTTATTCGAGGTAAGATTTTGGGATCTGAGGGTAGCCCTTTATTTGGAGCAACCGTTCTTCAAAAAGGAACTTCAAATGGGGTGACTACTGATTTTGATGGGATGTTTGAGATCACCTTAGAGCCTGGAGAGCGAATCTTAGTTTTTACATACGTAGGTTACAAAAGATTGGAACAATCCATAGGAGATAGAACCAACTTGAGCATCACCATGCAGAATGATTCTGAAGCATTAGATGCAGTAGTTGTCATAGGTTATGGATCTCAGAAAAAATCTGATTTGACAGGATCTGTTGCATCTGTAAAGGGCGAAGATTTATCTAAAGCTGTCTATTCCACTGTAGATCAATTATTACAAGGTAGAGCTTCTGGGGTTGTGGTAACTTCTAGTTCTGGTGAACCTGGCGCTGCATCGTCAATTCGGATTAGGGGAAACAACTCCCTATCTGCAAGTAATGCTCCACTATATGTAGTAGATGGTATTCCTATTAGCGGGACTCCACAAATAACTCCACAAGATATTGAAAACTTAGAGGTGTTGAAGGACGCTTCCGCGACAGCGATATATGGTTCCCGTGGTGCAAACGGAGTTATACTAGTAACAACCAAAAGAGGTCGCCTGGGTAAATCAGAAATTACCCTATACCAAAACACCACTTTCTCTGAAGTGCGGAATACCTATGATGTATTACAAGGACAGCAATATGCAGAATTTAGAAACGAAGCAAATCTAGATCTTGGAACTCCAATACCTTTTCCAAATCCAGAACAATTTGCAGGACAGGGTTTTAATTGGCAAGATGAGATTCTTAGAACTGGTGTAAGGTCTGAATACGGTCTAAATATAAGTGGAGGAAAAGATCAAACACGCTATTTCGTTTCTGCTAACTTATTGGAAGATAAAGGTATAATTGAAGGCTCAAAATATAGAAGGGGAACTTTTAGAACAAATCTTGACACTAAATTATTTGATGAAAAGATGGACGTGAAGGTACGTTTATCAGGATCTCACATTCAAACTACCAGAGCAATAACCAATTCTAGAGCGTTTCCTGCTGGAGCAGGACCAATCTTCTATTCTTATACCGCCGAGCCCATCGTTCCTTCCCGAGATTTCTCTGGATTTACTGGCGAGGGGCAACAATTCTTTAATCCATTTCTGGAAGCAACCGCAAAAGAAGACCTTAATTACACCACCGATTTATTTGCAAGTTCTGAATTATCTTATAAAATAACTCCTGAGTTGACTTACACATTCAATGGTGGAATCAATTACACATTTAACAATAGGGATGTTTACACGCCATCAAATGTTGGTAATGGTATTGATTTAAATGGCCTTGCCACATTGAATCAAAATAGGGGGTATGATTACATAGCTAGTAATTTCCTTACCTACAATAATATTTTTAATGAAAAGCATGATCTCAAAGCTACTTTGGGAATTGAATACAACGAGTTTAACAATTTCGCGAGCAGTTCAAGGGTCAATAATTTTCCAATAGAGGTTCTTGGCTTTAATGATGTGGGTAGTGCTATCGGAGATCCTACAATAGGCTCGGGTCGTAACCGCTCCTTTATTCAGTCTGGATTTGTCCGCCTTAATTATGCATTTGATGGCAAGTATATCTTAACTGCTACTATGAGAGCGGATGGATCTTCCAGATTTGCAGAAAATGAAAAATGGGGTTACTTCCCATCTGCTGGGGTTGCCTGGAATGTTTCTAAGGAAGATTTTCTTGTCGATAGTGCATGGCTTTCCAACTTGAAATTGAGAGCATCCATTGGTGAAACGGGTACGCAGTCACTACCTCCTTATCAATCGTTAGCCCGCTATGGCACTTCATTTTATGGAGTAGGACAAACCTTGAATCT
>JBBSPH010000067.1:0-9856 GCA_038258985.1 Flavobacteriales bacterium | reverse complement strand
CCCATAATTGCTTCACCATGGTGTTCCAGCAACCATTTGAGTGATTTACCAGTCAGACTGCCATTCTCAACAATAGAGACATCATCACCCACATCACTAATTTCCCAGCTCTCACCCAGTTGTAGGATGGGTGGTTGAACATTTTTAAGTCTATTTAATTTATCACCTCCCCAGATTTTATCCTTGTATATGGGTTGGAATGTTATTGGGTACCAATTCATCATTCACCTTTGTATACTACAAAATTACGCGGCGTTTCAAATAACTTAATTTCTAAATCGTATTTAGCATCCAAATGCTTTTTTATCATATGATAGATAACAAATGCGATATTCTCTGCAGTAGGGTTGAGCTCCTTAAATTCTTCCACCTCTTCGTTTAGATTCTTATGGTCTAGGACGTCCTCTACATGATGCTCGATAATATCCTTCAAAATCTTTAGGTCTATCAAGAATCCAGTCTCTGGATCTACCTCGCCTGTTACGCCTACCTCAAGGTCATAATTATGCCCGTGGTAGTGAGGATTGCTGCACTTCCCGAATATTTGGAAGTTTTTTTCATTGCTCCAGTCCTTGCGGTACAAACGGTGTGCTGCGTTAAAATGCGCTTTTCTGTAGGCGGTGATTCTCATGAGATGTGGTTGTAATATTGGTCAAATATGATTTTGAACCATTCTGTATAGATTTCTGGTTGGCCCTCCATATCCTGTTTAATTTCTTGGGCGGTCATCCATTTCCAGGCTGCCACTTCATGAGGGTTAAGATCGGGCTCCGCATTGTAGGTGCCCACCATGACGTGATCTAATTCATGCTCTGTCAATCCATTGTCAAATGGCGCTATGTATATAAAGTTGAAGAGTTCCTTCAGATCTGTCGTAAAACCCATTTCTTCCATCAAACGCCGTTTACCTGCAGCGATGTTTGACTCGCCCTCTCGCTGGTGGCTGCAACACGTATTGGTCCATAATCCAGGAGAGTGGTATTTTTCCATCGCACGTTGCTGGAGCATGATTTCGTTTTTGTCATTGACAATAAATACCGAAAATGCACGGTGCAACAGCGCTTTTCTATGCGCCTCAATCTTTTCCATCAGGCCAATCTGCTCGTCCTGCTCGTTTACTAAAATTACCTTCTCTTCCACTATGATTCTGTCAGTTCCAAAGGTAGAAAAGAGTTCGCTTTCGCGAAAGCGAAATAACACCACTTATATGTGCAGTTCTTGAAGTTTATCCATCTGAATTATCTAAAATATCAATTCTTAGGATTATTTAAAATAATGAGCGCGGCAATAACTCCGGGCACCCAGCCCAGCAATGTTAGGATAAAAACAATGGTGATGGATCCGCAGCCTTTGTCAAGAACGGCTAGGGGCGGCAAAATGATAGCTAGAAGAACTCTCCAGATGGACATAGATTTTCAAATAAATCGGGAAATATAAGATAGAAAATGAGATTTGCATTAGACTTTTAATGAGCGAGACGTCTTCGACAGGCTCAAATTGACATTTTAACTCGCAGTCGAAGCCGAAGCTGAAGCTGAAGCTGAAGCTGAAGCTGAAGCTGAAGCTGAAGTCTAAGTCTAAGTCTAAGTCTAAGTCTAAGGTCTTATTTTTCCGAATACTTCAAGTTATCTTTCATTTTATTTTTCAAATTCATTTTGATTTTGATTTAAGTTTAAGTTTGAATTTAGGTTTAGGCTTAGGTTTTAAGTAAGTTTTGCCACGCCACATTACCAAGTTATCTTTACAGGCTTAAATAAAATGCCAAATGCCACTTTCTGAACAGGAAATCATACGCCGTGAAAAATTAGGAAAAATCCGTGAGATGGGAATCGATCCCTATCCCGCTGCACAATATCACCTGAATGCGACCACAGCATCCATTAAAGCAGACTTTACCGAAGGCAGAAAGGTTGTCATTGCCGGCAGATTGATGTCCCGCAGGATACAAGGGAAAGCCTCGTTTGCAGAAATACAAGATGGGAAGGGCAAGATCCAAGTATATTTTAACCGTGATGAGATTTGTCCCGGTGAAGACAAGACCTTATATAACGAACTGTATAAAAAATTACTCGATATAGGCGATTTTATAGGCATCGAGGGAGAATTGTTCATGACCCAAGTAGGTGAGCAAACCGTCATGGTCAAGAATTTTGAACTATTGAGTAAAGCTCTCAAACCTCTCCCACTGCCTAAAACTGATGCAGATGGTAATACCTATGACGAGTTCAACGATCCAGAGATGCGCTACCGCCAGCGGTATGCAGACCTAGTCGTCAATCCCAAGGTGAAGGACGTTTTTGTAAAACGTACCAAACTATTCAATGCCATGCGTTCATTTTTCAATGACCGGGAATATTTTGAGGTAGAAACGCCCATTCTACAACCTATACCTGGTGGAGCGGCTGCAAAACCATTTATCACGCATCACAATTCCCTAGACATGCCTCTTTACATGAGGATTGCAAATGAACTGTATTTGAAGCGGTTGATCGTGGGTGGTTTTGATGGTGTGTACGAATTCAGCAAGAATTTCCGTAACGAGGGAATGGACCGTACGCACAATCCAGAGTTCACGGCAATGGAAATCTATGTGTCGTACAAGGATTACAACTGGATGATGGAGTTTACAGAGAACCTTCTGGAATATTGTGCCCTACAAGTAAATGGAAAGACAACGAGCACCTTTGGTGAGCATGAGATTGAATGGAAAACACCCTATCCACGAGTGACAATGACCGACGCGATAATCAAATTCACAGGGTTTGATATTACTGGCAAGAGTGAGGAAGAGTTGTTCGCTTTCGCGAAAGCGCAAGACATAGACGTCGATAAGTCCATGGGAAAAGGGAAGTTGATCGATGAGATATTCGGCGAGAAGTGTGAAGGAAACTTTATCCAACCCACGTTCATCACGGACTACCCAAAGGAAATGAGCCCCTTATGTAAAACACACCGCAACAATCCAGAATTGACGGAACGATTTGAACTCATGGTCTGCGGGAAGGAAATTGCCAATGCCTACAGCGAGTTAAATGACCCTATCGACCAGCGTGAACGCTTTGAAGCTCAAGCCGCGCTTGCAGATCGTGGCGATGATGAAGCTATGTTCATCGATCAGGATTTCTTACGTGCCCTAGAATATGGCATGCCACCAACTTCAGGGTTGGGAATAGGAATGGACCGATTGATTATGTTCCTAACCAATAATCCATCCATACAGGAGGTGTTGTTTTTCCCTCAAATGCGCCCAGAAAAGAAGGCAGGTGTGGAATTGAATGAGGATGAAAAGATTGTCTTTGAGCGTTTGAAAAAGCATGAAAAAGCTGATCTTGAGGCGCTGAAAGAAGAATCTGGATTATCGAATAAAAAATGGGACAGAGCTGTCAAGGGATTGACTGGTAAAAAAGTAGCCAAAGTTGAAAAAACAGATGCTGGTTTGTTCATTGAGGTGATATAATAGCATTAAGACATAAAATGAGAAAGCCATCTGTAGTAACGCAGATGGCTTTCTCATTTGATTATACTTCTTGAAATTAACTCACATTCTCAATCACCATAGCATACCCTTGCCCCACTCCTACACACATGGTGATTAGTGCATATCGCTTTCGCGAAAGCGATAATTCCAATGCTGCTGTATAGGCAAGCCTCGTTCCCGTCATCCCTAATGGATGACCAATTGCGATCGATCCACCATTAGGATTAATTCTAGGATCGTTATCCTCAAGTCCCCATTCTCTTATACATGCCAAAGCTTGTGAAGCAAATGCTTCATTTAGTTCGATCACATCCATATCTGCTATGGTTAATCCCGCTTTTTCTAATGCTCGATTACTGGCTTCTACTGGTCCTATACCCATGATCCTAGGTTCAACACCCACAACAGCACTACTCAATACTTTTGCAATGGGTTTTAACCCGTATTTTTTGACAGCGTCTTCACTTGCAATGATTGTTGCTGCTGCGCCGTCGTTAAGCCCGCTGGAATTTCCTGCTGTTACAGAACCACCTTCTTTTTTGAATGCTGGTCGTAGCTTGGATAAAATTTCTTTAGTTGTTCCAGCGCGTATAAATTCGTCGTCCTTAAAGATGATTGGATCTTTTTTGCGTTGTGGAATCTCAACGGCTACAATCTCTTTTGCCAATCTTCCCGATTCTCGAGCTTCAGCAGCTTTTTGTTGCGACCATGCTGCAAAGGCATCTTGATCCTCACGGGAGATGTTGAATTTAGAAACCAGATTTTCTGCCGTATTGCCCATACCGTCTACGCCGTATAAATCTGCCATTTTCTGGTTAACAAATCTCCAACCGAAACTACTATCATACATTTTAGAATCAGTTCCAAAGGCGCTACTCGGTTTTGCAATCACTAATGGTCCACGTGTCATATTTTCAACTCCACCAGAAATAAACACATCACCGTCACCGGTTTGTATCGCACGGTGTGCATGAACTATCGCACTCAAACCAGAACTGCACAAGCGATTTACCGTTTCTCCAGGAACTGTAAACGGCAATCCAGCAAGTAATCCTGCCATACGCGCCACATTTCGATTATCCTCACCTGCTTGATTGGCACAGCCCATGATTACATCAGCATAGGCATCTTGTGGAATTTCTGGGTGTTTTTTAACAATCGTTTTGATCACATGTGCTGCGAGATCGTCTGGTCTTATGGTCGATAATGTTCCTTTGTAGTTTCCAACTGGCGTTCTTATGCCATCTATGATGTAGGTGTTCATTTATTAGTGGTTTTGTGGATTAGAAGATTAGAGGATGAGACAGAGTAGTTATAAAGATCGTTTTCTTACATAGGATCTTAGCGACGATAGCATTTTCGTCAATTCTGTAATCATCTTCCGGTTTTCTTCATCTTGTTCAAGGTTTATATAATTTCTTTTAAATGCCTTGGTACTGCAAGTAACACATTCATTTGCACTATAAATTGCAATGTTCAAATGTTTGATGAATTGAGCATCACTTCCTGGATAGCCTTCCGAAATATTTAAAGCAATAGAATCTGCTGCTCGTCGATATTGACTGGAAATGGCGTATAGTTCCTCCTTTGGAAAGGACTTTATTTGCAAATGAACGTGTTCGCCATAATCAATTGCTTTATGATAGACATCTAGTTTTTCGAAAGCAAATACATATTTACTACTCATATTTTCAAAGATAAAGTCAATTATACTATTCCTCTAATCTTCTAATTAACTCATCGCCTATTTCGCTTTCGCGAAAGCGAACTTATTCCCAATCTTTATTAGTTCTATAGACTACACCTTTAAAAAGGGCTACTAATTCATCTCCTTTCTTCACCTCAACGATGTTGAAACCAACTTTAGTTTTGTTTTGTCAAGTGTGCATTCTGCTATGATATAATCGCCGACTTCTAGCGCTTCTATATGATTGATACTGGTTTCTATGGATACCGCTTTTTTGCCATGGGTGTTCGATGTGAACCCAACAGCAGTATCTGCCAGCGAATAGGTAATACCGCCATGTGCTTTTCCCATGCTGTTGAGCATTTCCTGTCTAATCGTCATTCCTAATTTGACGCGGCCAATTTCAACTTCTAAAATTTCAATTCCCAACCAATTGGAAAATGGATCTAGTGAAAGCATTTTCTGCGGTATTTCTTTACCATCGATCATGCGAAAAATCTTTCTTTCTTACTTGCTTTACTGCGCAGCAATGGTGAGCAACTATAGCGATCTTCTCTATAAAAATCATATAACGCGTCCAGCTGATTCACACACCAATCGAGTCCTTTTTCATCTGCCCATGCAAGAAGTCCTTTTGGATAATTGACCCCTTTAGTCATGGCGTTGTCCAAATCTTCGGCCGTTGCAATCTTCAAGTACAAAGCATCTGCTGCTTCGTTGATTAACATCACAAGTAATCGATCTTGGATTGCTTGAATGTCTGCACCGGTCAACATTTCTGGATCGTGATCTGGCTCTATTTTGTTACCATCTTCAAACTTATAAAAACCTCTGCCTGATTTTCTTCCCAACCAGCCTGCTTCTACTAGTCGTTTTTGGGTTAATGATGGTTTGTATCTAGGATCAAAATAAAATGCTGCAAAAACCGATTCGGTGACTACATAATTCACATCGTGGCCGATAAAATCCATAAGTTCAAAGGGACCCATTTTAAACCCCATCTGACGAACGGTTTTATCCAAAGTCGGTATATCTGCCATTCCTTCTTCATACATTCTCAAGGCCTCACTGTAAAAAGGACGTGCCACTCGGTTTACTATAAATCCAGGAGTATCCTTAGCCACCGCTGTAGTTTTGCCCCATTTTTGAATAGTAGCAACGCACAAGTCAGTAATCTCATCTGATGTTTGTACCGCTGGAATAACTTCTACTAACTTCATCAAAGGCGCTGGATTGAAAAAGTGAATTCCAATGCATCGTTCTGGTTTTTCAAGTGATGCGGCGATACTGGTTATGCTTAAACTTGAGGTGTTCGAGGCGATGATGCAGTCTTCAGAAACTATCGATTCCAACTGAGCAAAAACCTTTTTCTTTACTTCTAGGTTTTCGACGATAGCCTCGATCGTAAGATTACTATCTGAAAGATCTTCCAGCTTATTTACATAACTGATATTATCTTGAATTCGCTTTTTTTCGGCTTCGTCTATTCTTGATTTTTGGATCAATCGACCTAATATTTTATCGAGTGATTTTTCAGCAGATTTCAACTGGTCTTCATTAAGGTCAAATAATTTGACTTGACAACCTGCCGTTGCTGCAACTTGAGCAATACCGCTACCCATTGTTCCTGCTCCTATTATTCCTACTTTCTCAATCCTCATAAGTTGTAATTCTAATTTCCCTGAATGCGGTCCCATAATTGTTCAAATATGAGGCTCGCATCATCTATGTTTTTCTCTGTCTCCGTTGCGGTTAGTGTGTCGTCTTTTATTTCTAATTCATATGCAAAAACGAATTCTTCCTCATCCTTACTTATAGGTATTTGACCAAAACGCAGATCGTAAAAATACCAAATCTCATTTTTCTGTTCCATTAGATACCATCCTTGGGCGATATCCTTCAAGCGTTCCAGGTTTTTTCTCGCAGCAGCTTGTTCATAAACAGGCTCTACTTCCCGGTTTTTGGGGAACTCTTCAAAAGCGATAGGTTGCGTATCAAAAAATGAATAATCCGCTATGAGATAGGAATCTAGAGTTTCCACATTAGCATTCCACAAAACAGTATTAAATGGCGCTGGTCTTGTAGAAATTTGTGAATATTGGATACCTTGATCATCCAGCGCCTTCTCAAACTTATTGACTGCAATAAATTTGAGTATCACTGTCAGCATCAAATAGCTGGAACTCCAAATAATTCCAACCCAATTAACCTTGCGACGAATGTTAGATTCTCTTTTTAAAAACATGGCCCAAATCACACATCCCAAAAACGGAATCGTATACATGGGATCAATCACAAAAATGCTATTGAAAGCCAATCTTAAATCAAACGCCCAGAACAGCTGCGTTCCCCATGTGGTAAAAACATCTAATAGTGGATGCGTAAATAATCCCCAAAAGAAAAGCCATGCCCACGGTTTCCATCCTAGATTTTTTTTTCGCTCGATCCTATCTACTAATATGCCCAACAAGGGCGCTGCAAGTAAACAGAAAACAATAGAATGGCTAAACCCGCGATGAGCCTCTGTAGCAGTGATGGTATCTGTAAAATTTTTGACTAATACATCAAGATCTGGAATCGTTCCAGCAATGGCGCCGTAAAGCATCGCCTTATTACCGATTTTTCGACCCAAAACCGCCTCACCAACTGCAGCGCCTAGAACAATCTGCGTTAAGCTATCCAATTATTTCCCTTTAAATTCTGGCGCTCTCTTTTCCATAAATGCTGCGACACCTTCTTCATAGTCTGCGGTTGATGCGCTTTCTATTTGCAATTTGGATTCGAGCGCGAGTTGCTGCTCTACGTTGTTTGTCATGGATTCGTTGAGTGCTTTTTTGGTATTTGCCAGAGCTACTGTTGGTAATTCTGCTAGCTTTTTGGTGGTCGCTTTCGCGAAAGAGAGGAAATCTTCATCCTTCACAACTTTATAAATCATTCCCAATTGGTCAGCCTCAGTTGCAGTGATTTTATCTGCCAACATCATCGCAGCACTTGCCTTTCCGAATCCGATCAATCGAGGTAAAAAGAACGTCCCAGCACTATCTGGAATCAAACCAATTTTTGAAAAAGCTTGAATAAAAGCAGCACTTTCCGTAGCAATTACGATATCGCAACACAACGCAAGATTTGCTCCAGCACCGGCAGCAACGCCATTTACAGCAGCAACCACTGGCTTTTCCAGATTGCGTATTTTAAGCACAATCGGGTTATAATGATCGTCCAAAATCGCTTTGAATCCCGGATTCAAAGCGGGATTTGTGATTTCTTGAATATCCTGTCCTGCGCAAAATGCTTTACCATTTCCCGTGATCATCACAGCCCGCACATCATCCTGCGCACAGCGATCGAGCGCGTCCTGCATCGCAAATGCCATTTCCTTATTGAAGGAATTGAAGACTTGTGGACGATTAAAAGTGATTTCGGCAATGCCATTGTTGATTTCTAATTGGATGGATTCTGACATATTATACTATCATGTTTATATATGACGCGTCTTCGACAGGCTAAGACTGACATTTAGTTTTGTTGTAAAGCCGTCGCAGGAAGGCTTCGCTTATTTGTTTTGCGAAATAGTGATTATTAGTTCCGCTTTCGCGAAAGCGAATACTTTCAAATTTACTGCTTACTTCAAACATTTAAAATAATCAAACGGCTCTTGACAGTCTTCACACTTAAACATTGCCTTACAAGCCGTAGAACCGAATTGGCTCACGAGCTTGGTATTTTTAGAACCACAATTCGTGCACTTGACTAATTTTTTCTCGTTGAGTAACACATCTTTATCGGCGGTTTCATCTAATGGTGCAGCAATACCGTATTCTTCAAGCGCCTTTCGGCCACGTTCTGTTATCCAATCTGTCGTCCACGGCGGACTCATAATGAGCTGAATGGTTGTGGTGTAGCCCGCTTTCGCGAAAGCGCGTTCCAAATCATCACCTATAACATCCATCGCTGGGCAGCCACTATAAGTTGGCGTGAGCTTGATCGTAATTTCCTTGCCCTGAACATCAACATCTCTTATCACACCTAAATCAATGACATTGAGCACAGGAATCTCAGGATCCTTAACGGATTCTAGGATTGCTAGTAAGTCATTGGGTATGTTATAGTTTTGGATCATAAGGGCTACCATTTTTAAGATTTGAGATTTGTACTAAATGAACTGTTCTCGACTGAGCTCGAACTGACAATTTATTTAGTTCAAACTACCAACGAGAGTTTGGGTACGTTCGTTGCATGTACTGCATTTCACTCAACAAATATCCCATGTGCTCACTGTGGATGCCTTGCTTGCCTCCTTTTTGGAAATACTCTACTTCAGGAATTTCTAGGGTTGCAATGGTTAATTGCTCCTCGATTTTCTCATAATAATATTCTTTGAACTGCAACATATCTGGCGCAACTCCAGCCGCTATCATTGCGTTGTCGGCATCCGTTTTGTGAAATAATTCCTCTGTGAAAATCCAGAGATTATTGACTGCTTCTTGAGCCTTGGTCTTGCTTTCTTCAGTCCCGTCCCCTAGTCTTTTCAACCAGTCGCCTGAAAAACGTTCGTGATAGCTTGCCTCCTTGATTCCTTTAAAAGCCAAGGCTCTCAAAGTCTCGTCTGCGCTTTGTTGAAGCGCATCTAAAAAGAGTCTATTGTAAACGTCAAAGAAATATTGACGAACTATGACATATGCAAAGTCTGT
>JBBSPH010000066.1:0-9877 GCA_038258985.1 Flavobacteriales bacterium | reverse complement strand
TGACCGAAAACGGATTTAACTTTTCTCATGAATTCAATAGGCTTAATGACAATACAGATATTTCAAGTCTTATGTTGAGAGTCAAATAGCCTTCAACGTCTCCACAAGATCCTTCTCCGTATCCTTTCCTTTATCAGCGTTATACCAATTCTGTAATTCTTGTTTGAATTCTGGTGTGAGTTCGCCTTTTGTGGCTTTTTCTTGAGCTACAATTTGCGTTGCTGTGGTTGGTCGCGGTCCCCAATGGGCTATAGGTAAATGAGTTTTTTTATCTACTAGAATTAGTTTTGCAATGGATCTACTGCCATTGGTTAAAAATTGATCCATGAGATCCAGATTCTCATCACGCAAAACTATTTTCAAATCAATACCAGCAGCTTGCGCTATTTTATTGATCATAGGCATGGTTTGAGCGGCATCACCACACCAGCTTTCTGTAATAGTTAAAAAATAAACATTTTTATTAATATTTGCGAGAAATGCATCCGTTTCTGGAAGAAGTTTCATGGTTTTGTCCAGGCGTTTCATACGCTGGTGGTTCAGCTTGGTATATTCTGTGAGTGATGGCGTTACCTCAACACCGCTATTAGTTCCATTTGCGACGTGTGCTTCTACAAATGCACGGTACTGCTGGTATGAAATAGCGCCATCTGCCGCTTTTCTTATGATATCTTGTAATTTCATAAGGCAAATGTAAGGTTCACAAACCTTCAATAACGTGAAGAAAATCATTATGGCTGGTACATTATTCCTTCACTTATATTTCGGCAGTTGTGTTTGCAAGTTCTAGTGTTGCAGCATAAATAGTGGTCTGTTCCATTTTAGCTTTTAAGAAGGCATAGCAACTAACTACAAAAAGATCTTCACGACCGGTAGACTTCCATATAACGGCCTCCTCTGCTTTAGCTTTAAATTCCTTTTCGGTGATTTTATCTGGCTGGTCATAATAGATGCGCAATAATTTCATGAATGCCAGCACGCGATACTCTTCCATCAACTCCAACTTAGCAGTATACCGTTTTTTAAAACTGCGCATTCTTGATTCCACCATATCTGGTTGGTTCAATTGTATATAAATCAAGATTTCGAGTACACTCTTTTGCAACACCCAGATCAGACCCTCCTTTTTCTCATAAAACCGATCGCTTTGATGCAGTCCATTGATAAAACGGCGCGCCTGCTGCATTTCTTCCTGCTGGAATAACATCATGGCTTTAACCAAGACAAGCCTGGGCGATATTTTTTTTATATTGTTCAGGATTTTTAATCCTAGATGGGCATCACCACAATAATTATGATTAAGTGCCTTAACTATAATAATGCGCTCTTCAAATTGATCTACATACCTACCGTTTTGTTTTTGAAGCTCCAACTCTAACACAACCAAAACCTCTTGGGATTTCTTGTAATCCATCTGTCTAAAATAGGTTCCCGACAAGAGATACAATATCTCACAATGGTAAAAAAGGTGACGGTCAGCCAGGTGCTTTTTCCTATCAACAATCTCAAATATGTGATTCATAAAAATGCCGACTCCCGCATAATTAGAGGTCAGGCTCGCCGCATCTGTAGCGATCGTCATTATTTGATGGAGTGATTTGAAGGAGAGAGTGTCATCTATACTTATGTCAAAATCGAGTAATCTTTGCTTGACAAGTGTAAATACGCTGGATGGATGGCTTGCCAGCTCCCGCTGCAGTATGGCATAAACCATCACTAGTCTAGTTTCCATACCGTATAAATGCTGGGATTCACGGTAACTCCCTATAACCTTATCGAGGTCTATATCGGGAACTAGGTGTGCATATTGGATTTTAGTGTGGTAACACTCCAGCAGTATCGCATAGAGTTCTAAGTTTTGCGCCTTGTCAATCGTCTTTTCTAGCGTTTTGAGACCTAGGGAAAAATGCCCTTGTTCCAGAAACTGTCTTGCCGCAATCAATTGCTTGAGTAACTGTAGGTCTTCTGCAGTGTCACTGGTAAGACTTTTACTGGCGATAAAATCGACAAGGCTTTGCTTTAGACGGTTTGTTAGGGCGTGGAGCGCATTTTTGCTGGGTTTTCCATAAATGGTAATATCAAGTTCTTGCTGTGCACCACTTCTCAAAAGTTTGAATAACTGGATATTTTTTACGTCAGACCGTTGATTTTTCGCTTTCGCGAAAGCGATAAACCCAGCAGCTTCCTCACTATTTAAAGATAGTATCAATCGAATTAAATCGTTCATGTATAGTATTTAATCAATTGTATTATATATAGTTATATTAAAATACTTCCTATTCATTCGTAAGTATTTACCAAAAATAGGTTATTCCCTGCTCATGTATCGTTGCATATTTGCTGCATCAAAACAAACAAGATGGAAAATCAAATCGATTATCAAACTGAAAAAAAAGCCACTCCTAAAAAGCAAACCGCTTTTACGGGAAAACCGACCGCAGCGTTCATAGCAGCAGCATGGTCTGCACTATTGGTAGGAATGGTCTCCTATTGCGTGGGCTTGTGGAATGCAGATATGTTGCTCAACGAGAAGGGTTACTATTTTGTCATTCTATTATTCGGGCTATTCTCTGTAATATCTGTACAGAAAGCTGTGCGAGACAAACAAGAAGGCATCGCAGTGACAGATATCTATTATGGTATCAGTTGGTTTGTGACCATCGCCTCGATCGTTTTATTAATCATAGGATTGTGGAACGCTACGATGGAATTGAGTGAAAAAGGCTTTTACGGAATGTCCTTTCTTTTAAGTCTTTTTGCCGCCATCGCCGTACAAAAAAATACGAGAGACGTGAAGTTTATTGACGATATTCAAGAGTAATGAAAGAACCCAAATCCCTTCTCATTTGCTGCTCAGGCAATGCGCTGTTCTTTTTATGGACTTATGCCACCCATGTATACAGGATAGATTGGGTTGTCGTCGGTGTCTTTCACGAGTTATTAATTTTCCCGATGATTGCTCTTGCGCCATTGCTATTCTTGCTCTCTATCTGGTGGTTATTGAAGAAAAGGTTTCAGTGGGCCTTGATGATCTCTCTGTTAATTTCAGGAATAGTAACTGCGATTATCGTTTGGCTGTTTTACCAAGACCTGTCCTAACAAAACCGGCTCGCTGCCTAATCAGGAGCCTGTTTTGATACCTGAAAACGGCCTTTCCAAAAGAAGGGTCGTTTTCTATTTTATGGTTTGAAGCGGCGGTCAGCCTTTTTATCGCTGTGTTTTTTCTTGTCGTTGAGCCGCTTGCGCTTTACAGATGCTGGCACAACGCGTTTCCTGCGCACTTTTTTAGGAGTAGCAGCATTTTTGAGCAATTTGACTAATTTGGCAAAAGCTATTTCCTTGTTGGAGGCTTGGCTTCTGGATTCTTGACAGGATAGTTTCAATAAATTCTCCTTCGTCAACTGTCCTTTAAGCGCGTTGAGGATTCTGTCGTGTTCCGCTTTCGCGAAAGCGGTGCTGTTCAAAATATCAAACTCCAGCAGGACCTTGGTAGCAACCTTATTAGCATGCTGTCCACCAGGACCGCTGCTGGCCACTGCCGTATATTTTACTTCTTTTTGTAGCTGTTCTAGATCCATTTAACTCTGGTGTGCAGGTTTAAGAAGGTCGTTGACATTCTTGACTGGATTGAAAGTGATTAGTGGTACCTCTACAAAAATCGTGTTCCAGTGTGCCATGGCTCCATTCCATAATCCTGGTAACTCCTGTGCTTTAAGGTCAATACCCATTCTGGATTTATAGGTAATAAAACCAGTTTCCATATCCCTGAATTTGAGCAAATCAAACTTGTTTCCCTGGTAATCCCTAATGCCACAAACTATATCCACGGGATTGAAATGAGTACAGTTGGCTGCGATTTTTTGTTGCCGGTGATTGTCTGGATCCACCTGGGCACTTTCTACAATCTGTAAACTCAACTGACCGGTGGGTCCCATCACCCAAAACGGTCCGCCGCCCGGCTCTCCCTCGTTCTTCACCATTCCACAAACCCGTAGCGGCCTATTAAGTTTTGTTTTGATGGCATCTAGTTGATATTCCAATCGGTACTTAGGGTAATCAAGTGGAAGTGTGCCTTGTAGTTCGTTTGTAATGAACTGCTCCATTACCAATAATCGTGATTCACTGGGCTTGTCATTCTCCAATTCTTTCAAATAACCGAATGTTATCTCTTGGACATCCAATAACTTACCTGCAAGCATCTTTTTGTAAGAGCCCACCTCGTCCTCAAAAGTGGTGACAGTTACATTGTCAATGTTTTTAATAAAAATTAAATCTGCATCTTGGGCATTTAGGTTCTCCAATAGAGCTCCATGACCGGCGGGACGGAAAAACAAATGTCCATCATCATCCACAATAGGCTTGTCATGTAAGTCAACAGCAATCGTGTCAGTATGGGGTTGCTGGTGGGAAAATGAAATGCCGAATTCAATGCCCGTCTTGCGCTCAACGATTTCCTGAATACGTTTAAATTCTTGTTTAAAATCATCCCTGAAAGCTGGTGCGATGGTAAAATGTAACTTCGCCTTATTTTGGGATGTTGCATAACTGGAAGCTTCATACAAATGCTCTTCAAACGCTGTGGCTATATGCTGCTCGTATTTATGAAAAGGCACGAGACCTTTAGGCATTGCCGTGTAATTAAAACCATCTTTAAATAGCATTTTGCGTACAAACCTGACTTTCTTCTCTCTGTCTGGTAGACTTGCCCAATTTTCATCTTCACCTTTGAGTGCTGCGAGCACGTCTTCATAGAAAGGAAACTTTTCCAAACCAACGAAAAAGGTAAATAGATCCTTTGCCTTTTTCTTGTTCATGAAAGAGTTGATGGAATCTACCACGGGATCAAAATCCTGCAAAAACTCGTGCAAAAATTTAAACATGCGCGTCGCTGCGCCGCTAGCAGGAACGAATTTCAGAATCTCAAGATCTTTTCTTCTCTCATTGTACAGATCTATATAAAACAATTGACGATCCTCCTTTATCTTCACGATCCCGTCGTCAACGACCGCTGCCCGCTCTAATTTTACCACAGGAAAGCCATTGGTAAATCTTTTCACCTGGCTCTTTAAGTCCGATAATTCAATCTTTTTATCCTTAAGCTGCTGCAGCTGTATGTCTGTAAAAATCATGGTAGATGTTCTATGGCCTGCACGGCATTATGAAAACGCTCTTCTCCCAATCCGCGAATGACCACATACGGTTGATCGAACTTTCTAAGTGCTCCTTCAAATTTATCAAATAACTGCGTACGCTCTTGAGGCCGATCCCTCAAATCGTCCGGCGTCCATGGAGTATCAATATCCATCAATAAATATAAGTCGTAAGCTGATTTTAGGACCGCTTTTGCTAATTCATCTGGAACCTTCCCAAAATAGGCATCGCAATACACATAAGTTTCTAAAATATCTGTATCACAAATCAATAAGTTATCAGCCTGCAAAGCTGCCTTATTTTCTGCAATGCGCTGTCCCCTCGCTATGGGTATAATGTCGTCGTAGGTGCATAAATGCCCATTTTGATCAAATAATGCCTGTAAATAATCCCGGGCAAATTCTGCTACTTGTGGCACGTGGTAGTGAGCCGCAAGCTGATTTGCCAGCGTGGATTTACCTGTACTTTCCGGTCCGTACAGAACTATTCTTAGTCCAGCGAAATCTGATTGTTCAGGTATTTTTTCCATTTGATATAACCTAAGACAGCAATTATAGTAAGAATTACATAAAGGAATGAGGTGAACGCAAGTCCTTTGTAAATATACAAGGGTATAGAAATAACATTACCTACCAACAATACCAACCAGTGTTCCACCTTGCGGAGTGCCATAAGCCACATCCCTGAAAAAAATATTCCCGTGGTTAAAATGTCAACATAACTTACAGACCCTTCAAACTTTTCAAACCAGTAATAAATTAAAAATACAATGGCCATTGCACCACTAAATATAAGTGTAGTGGTTATCCAGTCTTTCAAGGAGGTTGAACTAATGGGTGTTACCTTAGATCCTTTTGTTTTATGCGACCAAACATACCATCCATAGATGCTCATCACAAAATAATAAGCATTGATGATCATATCACCCAACAAATTGAAGTCATAAAGCAGGTAAACAAAAATAGCTGTGCTAACAATCCCTAATGGAAAGACCAGAATATTGTTGTTTCTGGAATACAAGGCGCTCAGTATTCCTAGAACGCTGGCAATGATCTCCAGAAAAATAAGCGTTACACTGTAACCTTCATACTGCGCAAAAATGTAATCTATAACGTCCATCTAGAAATGTGGTTGATAATCGGCACGATTGCTTTTTACCAACTTCATGTAGATCAATACGGCGTTTTGGTTTGATATGCTTTCTTCAATTGCCTCAACTAAAAAAGACATGAGGGCACCATACTCTCCATAGATCTGGGTGGACAAAGGGTTTTCTAGTACTGTAAATGAGGAGCTACGTAAAACTTTGATAAAATCAATGATGTGTTGCTCATAATCGCTAGCCAAAGGAGACATAGTTAGCTCAACTGAAATTTCCATGATACTGGTTTTTTCACAAAACTAACCTATCCAATGCACATCTTCTTCAATGATAGTCCCCACCACTACCATACTAACTCCTGCATCAAATCTAGCATTGATCTCACCATGTTTACGCAATCCACCGCCCACGATGATAGGAATACTTGAATTCCTCGCTACTTCTCTAATAATATCAAGTCCTACAGGATAACTAGCTCCACTACCCGCCTCTAGATATATTAGCTTATTTCCCATTAGTTGCCCTGCAATCGCGGTATTATAAATAAGTTCGGGATCATTTTGTGACATGGGAATTGTTTGGGAAACCCTAGACACCGCGGTTTCCATGCCACCGTCTATAAGTAAATAGGCCGTAGGAATTATCTCAAGGTTGGTGTTTTTCAGCTTACCAGCCGCCGCAACCTGCTCGCCAATCAAATAATCGGGATTCCTTCCAGAGATAAGGTTGAGAAATAACAATCCATCGGCATTCTCAGAGATCTGGCGATGCGACCCGGGAAATAACAACAATTTTAATCCGGTAGTTTTTCTAAAATGCGTCAACCATCGGTCCAAATCAACCGATTCAAGTGTACTTCCACCTATGAGAAATAACACCTGATCCAGTTGCAATTTCTCGGTGAGTGATATCATGGTGGTTTGTATCGCTTTCGCGAAAGCGGAAAACCCATCCGCATCCAGCTTCTCAGGATCAATTAAGATACCCAAAGTCCTTTTGCAAGTCTGTAGACTTTCTAAGATCGTCATACCGCTACCGGTAAAATGTAAACTAAAGTAGAGTCGAGGATTTCTGTGAAAAACGTATCAAAAGATAGCTGTATATCGCCATAATCGATTCGTGAAATCGTGGTGCTATTACCTATTTCAAAGGGTTCTACCTTGCAATGTTCATAGAACCCAAGCCCTTTCTGGCCTAGGCATTTGTACATGGATTCCTTAGCTCCCCAGATCACGGTCAGCACGGATATTTTATTGGATTGACCAACAACAAAACCCGCCTCGTAGTTCACGAATTTCACCGCGATACGTTCAATCTTTTCGCGGCGTTTTTCAATATCTATTCCCATGGAAACATCGCTAATGATGATCGCCGTTAACTCATAACTATGCGTGATGGAGATATACCTGTCGTCAGAAAGATGTGGTTTTCCTAAATCGTCGTAATACAACTCCTCATCACTGTAACCCGCGTGCAATAGGAGATGTCGGATGCTTAAGAATCCTCGTCTATGCATTTCTGAACTCATCGTAACCAGCCGGTTGACGGAGTTTTGCGAAAGGGTAATTCCAGAGCGCAGCCATGCTTCAGATTCTGTTACTTGCCATACATAAACCACTGTGTTGCTGCGATTTGTTAGGGTTTTGATAACAGGCATAAAAAACGGGTTAAATTTTGTAAATTCGCGTCCGCAATTTAAGAATAATAAAATGCTTTTAATGTGTTGATATTTAAGCATCTCAACGACCAAAGCACCAATTAACTATACCTATGAGTACACAGACAATTCCTTACACGCCTTACAAGGTAAAAGATATTTCTCTAGCAGACTACGGTCGTCTTGAGATAGAGCTTGCAGAAGCTGAAATGCCAGGCCTAATGGCCCTGCGTGAAGAGTATGGCGAGTCGCAACCACTTAAGGGTGCGCGTATAGCGGGATGTCTGCATATGACTATCCAGACCGCGGTGCTTATCGAGACACTTGTTGCCTTGGGCGCAGATGTTACCTGGTCTTCCTGTAATATTTTTTCCACCCAAGATCATGCTGCTGCTGCAATTGCTGCTGCTGGAATCCAGGTGTATGCGTGGAAGGGAATGAATGAAGATGAGTTTAACTGGTGTATAGAGCAAACTTTATTTTTCGGTGAGGATCGCAAACCGCTCAACATGATTCTTGATGATGGTGGTGATTTGACTAACATGGTATTTGATGAATACCCAGAACTTGCCAAAGGTATCAACGGACTTTCTGAAGAAACTACAACTGGAGTTCACAGGTTGTATGAGCGCATGAAAAAGGGAACTTTGGTAATGCCGGCAATAAATGTAAACGATTCTGTAACCAAGTCAAAATTTGATAACAAATACGGCTGTCGTGAGAGTGCGGTAGATGCAGTACGTCGTGCTACTGACACCATGCTTGCTGGTAAGCGTGTTGTTGTTTGTGGTTATGGTGATGTAGGGAAGGGAACAGCCTCTTCATTCAAGGGCGCTGGCTCTATAGTAACGGTCACTGAAATTGATCCTATCTGTGCTTTACAAGCGGTTATGGATGGTTTTGAAGTGAAGAAATTGGAAAGTGTTGTCGGTAATGCAGATATAGTAATTACAACTACTGGAAACAAGGACATTATACGTGGCGAGCACTTTAAGGCAATGCGCGATAAAGTGATCGTTTGTAATATAGGCCATTTTGATAATGAGATAGACGTAGCTTTCTTGAATAAGAACTATGGAGATACCAAGGTAGAAATAAAGCCACAGGTAGATAAATATACCATTGATGGTAAGGATATCATACTATTAGCCGAGGGTCGATTAGTCAACCTAGGCTGTGCTACCGGCCACCCTAGTTTTGTAATGAGTAACTCTTTTACAAATCAAACACTAGCTCAAATTGAATTGTGGACCAACCGCGATGCCTATGAAAACGAGGTATACATGTTGCCGAAGCATTTAGACGAGAAGGTAGCAGCATTGCACCTTTCAAGAATGGGAGCTGAACTAACTGAGTTGAAAAAAGATCAGGCAGACTACATAGGTGTAGAAGTTGCAGGTCCATTCAAGCCAGAATATTACAGATATTAGGAATCTTTTCATATATTCCCTAATTAAATATGAATAGTGTAGTTACGCTTACGAGGATCGCAGTGAATAAGAAGTTCATACTGAGCGAAGTCGAAGTACGAAAGCTAAATAAATACAATTAATGGAAATTAAAGAACAAGCTCAAGAATACATAGGAATGTCTATGAGTAATATGTCAACGAGTGATCGTGTGCATGCTTCAAGAAAGGGAAAGGAAATAGTCCTAGCCCTAAATGAAATATTTAAGGAGACCAAGGATGAAGAAATCATGGATCTCATGAAAGAAATGACTGCAAAAAAGCAAAAGATAGAGAAGCGTCTCAAGGGACGACCGTAACAATTAGAAAGCCTCAATCAATTTGAGGCTTTTTTATACCCTATCATGGTAGAATGTATAATTTGGTCATCACATCATCGTTATCAGAGTAAAAACCACAACCTTATGAAAACCTCCTATTTAGCCTTACTAAGTCTATTTTTTCTTGTCTCCTGTAACAGCGACTTCAAACGTATTGAGGTTGAAACAGAAAATCTCAG